>CAZHIL010000520.1:0-11290 GCA_964532985.1 uncultured Albidovulum sp.
TCGGTGGTGGTTTGGTCCTTGATGGGAAACTAGTGCTCGGTCATAATAACAATGCCGGTGCCTTTGGAACTATACCCGTTTCCCTTCCCAATGGTTCGTCAACCCAATTGATCCAGAAATCATCAATTTATGTACTGGAGAGGATGTTGCAGGAGTACACTGGTCAACAGGTGTTCCAAGATAAATTCAGCAAGATATGGTACGAGCAAGAGGCCATCGTCAAAAACTGGATTGAAGATACTGCCAAGGGAATTGCCATTGCCTCAGTGGCAGTTTCGGCGATTGTAGATGTGCCACACATAATCATTGATGGCAATTTCCCCGACTATATCAGATCTAGGTTGGTAGATTCCATAAACGATTGGATACACAAGGTGGATACGAGGGGTATAGTACCACCAAAAGTCGAAGAAGGAACCCTGGGTGCAAGGGCAGGAGCAATAGGGGCCGCCTTTCAGCCTATTGCTTCGCAGTTTTTCATCAATTGATGGGTAACAAGGTGTACTTTTGCTGAAGTTTCATCTAGGTTAGGAAGATTGACTGACCACAACGAAGGTTTTGCCTTGCAATGATTTCCACGACTGAAGTTAAGCGCGGATTTATTGTCCACAGGAACTTTCTGTCTCTTGGCAAACAGATGGAAATGGTCGAATCTATAAGGGAAATCGTCCGTCAGGCCCCATTTAACACCTTGCGAACCCCCTCCGGTAAGAAAATGTCGGTGAAAATGACCTCTGCCGGTAATTGTGGCTGGTTTAGTGACCAGCACGGATACCGATACGAACCCTTGCAACCTGACGGCAACCCTTGGCCCCCGATTTCCCCCTTGGTGCTGGAAATCTGGCAAAATCTGGTTTCCATGGAAAAAGATCCCGACACGTGCCTGATAAACTATTATGAGGCCGATGCAAAAATGGGACTTCACCAAGATCGAGACGAAAAGGATTTGTCCTGGCCCGTATTATCCATTTCCCTAGGTGATGAAGCCCTTTTCAGAGTCGGTAATACATATAGAGGAGGTGAAACTGAATCATTTTGGTTGCATTCAGGAGATGTTGTGATTATGGGAGGTGATGCCCGATTGTGCTATCATGGTATAGATCGAATAAAATTTGGTACTTCCAACTTGTTGAGGCAATCAGGTAGAATAAATTTAACACTTCGAGTGGTTTCTTGAGGAGAAAAGAGAACAGGTGATGCCAGGGTTTTACTATAAGTCCGAAAATATATCGCCAAATCGGGAACGCCCATGATTTTGAGACAACAGTTGGATGAAATTGTCACACTGGCCGTGAGGGCAAGTGAAAGAATCAATGAATTGCGAGACGGCAATTCCATTGATGTTAGCTACAAGAGTGATAACAGCCCGGTTTCGTCTGCTGATTTTCAAGCCAATGAAATCATTGTTGAGGGGCTGCAAAAATCCTTTCCCACCATTCCGATAGTCAGCGAGGAAATTCCTGAAAGTCATTCCAGGAAATACGACCGGTTTTTTATCATTGATCCGCTTGATGGTACTAGGGTCTTTTTAAGAGGTGAGGATGAGTTCACGGTAAATATAGCCCTTGTTGAGGATTCGGTTCCGAAAATAGGAATTCTGGCTGCTCCAGCCTTGGATCAAATGTATTTCAATGTCCCGGGAGAAGGTGTTTTCATTGGTCGCTGCTTTGGACATGATAACCGTTTTGAGCCTGTAGAATCAAACAGCAATACCCACCAGGATAATCACACCTACAGGGTGCTTCTTTCAAAGGCCTTTTCGACCGACAAGGAAGAACAATTGCTCAAGGACTATGGTGCTTACAAGACTGAATGTGTTTCATCCTCGATAAAATTTGCCTTGTTGTCCGTAGGTAAGGGGGATATTTATCCAAGGTTTCGTCCGACCAAGGAATGGGACACGGCAGCGGGACATGCCCTTCTTTTGGCCAGCGGTGGTTCAATGATTGAACTTCCCTCATGCAGCAATTTCATTTATGGTAAGGACAATTATTGGAATCCACCTTTCCTTGCCGTAGCGAAAGGAATACCGATCCATTGCAAGTAGCCATTGTTATTCCCGCAAGATATGCTTCAAGCCGATTCCCCGGCAAACCCCTTACACCATTGAAAGGTGCCACGGGCCTGGAGAAGTCACTTGTTCACCGAACCTGGGAAACTGCATCAAGAGTCAAGGGAGCTAACCTAGTTGTGGTTGCTACCGATGACCAACGAATTGTCGATGAGGTCCATTCATTTGGTGGAGAAACCCTTATCACTTCATCGAATTGTAAAAATGGAACGGAGAGATGTGCCGAAGCACTTCTGAAACTGGATAAACAATATGACCTTGTCATCAATGTACAGGGAGATGCTCCTCTCAGTCCGCCTGAATTTATTGAGAGCCTGATCGATGCATTGACTGGTAGCGACCATCCACAGGTTGTAACGCCCGTCTTGAGGTGTGATGGTGAAATTCTCTCTAGATTCCAGAGGGATAGGGAAAAGGGTCGGGTCGGCGCCACTACAGTAGTTTTTGGACAGGGGGGCGATGCCCTTTATTTTTCAAAGGAGATCATTCCCTGGAGTGATCGGCAATATCCAGCCGGGGAATTGACACCTGTTTTTCACCACGTTGGCATTTATGGCTATACGAGGGAAGCCCTGAAGTGGTACTCAAGCACCGAAACCGGCAGGTTAGAATTACAGGAAGGTTTGGAACAGCTTCGGTTTCTTGAGGGAGGTATTCCAATTGCCTGCGTTGAAGTTGAAACCCATGGAAGAAATTTTTGGGAACTCAACAATCCTTCGGACATAAAGTATCTTGAGCAGGAGTTGAAATCCCTTAATATCGAATAGTAGATGGTGAAAAATCATTGAATTTTATTGGATGTTTAACCTTTTCAATAACAGCGAAAGTAGCGAGCGATGGTAAAAATTTCAGTCATGGTTACGGACCTCGGGTGGTTTGAATTTTTACGAACGGAACATCGACGAGACAATCATGGTCTCAATACAGTAAATTTTTGGAATCCCTCAGGAAAATCATTCACAAACCATACAGTAGGTGAACTCGTGCTCTTCAAACTCAAGGCACCGGTCAACAAAATTGCCGGAGGGGGTATTTTTTCAAATTTTCTAAAACTACCCTGGAAATTGGCCTGGGATACCTTTGAATATGGAAATGGTGCTGATTCTGCTGATAAAATGTATAATATGGTAAGCAAATTACGCACCCGAACAAACTCGGATTCCTTTGAAATTGGTTGTACAATACTTTCCGATCCGTTCTTTCTTAATGAGGATAATTATATTGATCCCCCACAGGATTGGAAAGCCCCTATAGTAGTAGGTAAAAATTATGACACAGCCAAAGACTTGGGTTTATCATTGTGGCGTGAAGTACAGCCATTACTTTGGACAGAACCAGAAGATGGGCAGATACGTTATGGACCACCTCAATTGATTCTCCCCCGGCTTGGTCAAGGCGGATTTCGTTCACTGATTAGAACAAATTACAACAATAGATGTGCCATAACAAATGAAAAAACCCTTCCTGTACTGGAAGCAGCACACATCAAACCGTATAACCTGGGTGGGAAACATGAGCCTTCCAATGGAATATTGTTCCGAAGTGATATACACAAATTGTTCGATAGTGGATATGTGACTGTAAATTCTGACTACAAATTTGAAGTCAGCCACCGAATTCGACAAGAATTTGAAAATGGCAGGGATTATTATGCCTTGCATGGCAAGAACATCTTTGTACCGAGCGAAAATGGTCGAATTCCTCCAGATACTGGTTTGCTCGAATGGCATAACAATAACTGTTACAAAGGATGAACCACCCCCTGCTCGTAGATTCCCAATCCGCTCGTTAACTTCTGAATAAATTCATCTTGCTTTTTCAACGGAATTTCTTTTCTTTTCCGTATAAGTGTCAGGGAGAATGTATCTGAAACCTTGCTTGATTTTGTTTTTGTTGGATATCCTCCAATCTTTTTGGAACATCTGTAGATAGTAATTTGGAATATGGAAGAAGTTAAATTTAAAACTCCCTTGTGGGTTAAAATCCTGTTGGTCATTTCTCTTTGTTTGAACATGATCATTGTCGGTCTTGCCGTTGGCGCAACTTATAAATGGTTTGTTTATGGACCATTACCTATACATCAATATTTCGGTTCCGTTGGATTGGGTGGTTTTTCAGGATCCTTTGATAAAATCGATCGGGATCAGCTCAGACTCCAGCTAGCCAATCGCAAGGACAACATGGATGAAATACTGCGTGATGCACAACAGAAATTCGAATCCCTGATATCAATATTGTCATCCGATAGTTTTGACAAGGAAGCCCTTGATGATCATTTTGCCAATCAAAGACAACTATCGCTGAACAGAATGGAAACAGCCCACTCCCTGCTATCAACCCAAATCTCAAATATGACCCCCGAGGAACGAGCCGTGGTTGCTGAACGAATGCAACAGGGCTTCTGGCATGGTAGAAAGGGCAGCAGGTTTGACAGGCATTCCAGGGGCAGAAACAAACATGATAAGGATTCCGACAAGGATCGGTTTTGGAAGTTTTGGTAACTCAAAACCCATAGCCCTTGAATTGCCCGGAAAAGTTACCAAGCATTTCAAGTGTTGGTTTTTGTGGGAGTATCTAGGATTTTTCGTCTAATAAAGGATGAAGAATTATTGTACAAAAACTAAATCAATGCCATTTCGAGTTTATGCTTCCGTTTCATCCAATCTGGTAATGCTCGATCCAGCAATTTATAATACTCAGTTCCATGATCATGATGGATCAGGTGGCAAAGTTCATGGATAACAACATATTCAATACATTCTTTGGGAGTTTGAATTAGGTTAGTATTGAGAGTAAGTTGGCCCTTAGCCGATAAACTTCCCCAGCGTTTTTCCATTTTTTTGACCTTCAGATTTGGCGTATTTAAATTGCCTTTATTGAAGTCTTCCCAACATTCAAAAAAGATTTTGGAAAGGTACATCTTTGCACGTCTACTGTACCATTCTTCCATCAGCTGCTTTATATGTTCTGATTGCTTGGAAATGGTTTCGATGTAGAAAAAGCCATTCTTTAATAAGACTTTATCCCTGTCAGAAAGTTCGATCTTTAATCGGTATTTCCGCCCAAGATATAGGTGACTTTCTCCACCAACATATTTCCTTTCAGGTGTTCTTGGGTCAAATTGATTGAAATACCTGATTTGTCTATTTATCCAGCGAGATCGTTTCTTAATTTTCCCTTCAATGGCTTCTAGCGTTGAATTTGAAGGTGCTTTTACCACTACACTTTTATCAGGATGAACTGCTATATCCAACGATTTGCGATTCATTAACAGAAGTTCGTAGTCGATTTTTGTTTTTCCGTTGCTAAAGGTACAAGCAATACCTTTCATTATGAAGGTCTCCGGCTTTTTGCTATCCGCATGGTTTTATCAATTATTTCATCCATATCATCCAAGGTAAATCCTATTTCAAAGAGGATGTCGTCCAAATCATTCTTGACAGAATTTTGGGCCATTTCATCCATCCAGAAATCAACCTTCCAATGATTTTCAATAACGTGATGAATAGCCAAAGAGGCTTTCGAAGAAACTGTTTCTATTTTTTCTTTTTCTGATTCATATTTCATGAAATATGGCTTGATTATTCCAAAATAGGCACAGGCTTCATCATTACCACTAATACTTTCAGGGACATTATCATGTTTTCTGGATACTACCCATTCACGGATGTTGCTTACCTTGTTCAGATATTCGAGATCAGAAATTTGGCGAGTCATAAAATCATCAATGGCTTGCTGAATCATTTTCGAAAACTTTTTGTAAAACGCTGGGTCTTCGTCCATTTTTTCATGGATTGCTTTTTTAGTCGCATGAGCGATTGTATCTGCTTTAGCTGCTATAGATTTGTTTGAATGAATACCTTTTCCTTGTTTGAGGGTATTAAAATTTTCATCATCAAAGATATTCACAGGAGGATTCAACTGGATTACCTCATTTGCCTGAATATGCATATCAAGAAGTTTTTTGATTTTGGGTTCGTAGTCTTTGTAATCAATAGACTCAGCATAACGTAGTTTTACCGATTGTTTCAGATTCTGGAACCTTTTAAGATCAGCCTTATAGGTTCGTAATTTTGCCTCATCTGTTTCCATGATGAATTTATCGGTTGAAAGTGCAATCCCTAAGGTCTTGCTGTATAAAGCCAATCTCTCATAGAAATCCACACGTAATTCATCATCAGCCAAAAGCACCTCGAATGCCTCTTCATCATGCTTGTTTTTAACCTTTCGAAAAACATCCCATAAATCTGAATGGTGCTGCGGAAGCATTTGTACTTTTTCATTAACTGAGGTCAAAGTATCCAAAAGGTCCTCTTCTTCAAAGCCTTCAAGCGCATCGTACATTGTCATTGCTTGATCCAACTTACCCAGAACGCTGGCGTAATCGACAATATATCCAAAGTCCTTGCCTTCATGCAGTCTGTTTACCCTCACGATTGCTTGTAGTAAGTTGTGCTCATGCAGGATCCGACAAAGGTAGAGAACCGTATTTTTTGGTGCATCAAAGCCGGTTAGTAGTTTATCAACAACAATCAGGATTTCTGGTTCTTCCCCATATTTGAACTGGTTAATTATCTGTTTGGTATATTTCTCTTCAGAACCAAAACGTTTCATCATTTTATACCAAAATTTGCCAACCTCATCTGTTTGAACCTCGTCAACTTCCTCATGACCTTCACGATTGTCAGGTGGAGAAATAATTACCTCGGAAGTTACAAAACCTATATCTTTCAGATCTTCATGGTACTTTATCGCTGCAGCTTTACTGGGAGCAATCAACTGGGCCTTAAACCCAGTTCCTTGCCAGTTTGCACGGTAATGCTCACTGATATCAAATGCACGCATGTAAATGACTTGATCTGATCTGTTCAGCATTTCAGCACGAGCGTATTTCTTTTTCAGATCAACCTTCTGGTCAATACTCAAATCCGAAGTGTGACGGTCAAACCACAGGTCAATGCTGGCTTTATTTTGAAACATATCCACATGGCGCCCTTCATAAAGCAAAGGCAGAACAGCCTTGTCTTTCACTGCCTGTCTGATTGAGTAGCGTGGTTCAATTAGCCCCCCAAATCTTTTAAAGTTATTTTTTTCTGTTTTTAGTAATGGTGTTCCCGTGAAACCCAGATAGCATGCATTGGGCAACATTTGGCGCATTCTTGTAGCAAGTATCCCAAAATTCGTTCGGTGGCTTTCGTCAACCAAAACAAAAATGTCTTTTGATTCATCAACATGTTTCTCCGATGAATAACCGATTTCAAACTTTTGAATCAGGGTGGTAATTATACCAACCTTGTTTTTTATATGCTTTACCAGGTTGCGGCCGGAGGTCGCACGTTCTTTTGAAAGGCCACAAGCAGCAAAAGTATTGCCCAATTGCTTGTCCAAATCATCCCGGTCTGTGACCAAGATAATACGAGGGTTTATGAATTCTTTTTCCAATGCCAATACTCGGGTCAACATGACCATGGTAAGGGATTTGCCTGAACCTTGTGCTTGCCAGATTATACCCCCTGATCTAATACCTTCATTGCTTTGGCGTTTAATACGCTCCAAAGTAAATCGAATTACAAAAAACTGTTGATAGCGGGCAATTTTCTTAACACCCGCATCAAACAATGTGTATCGATATATTAACTCAATAAGGCGTTCTGGCCGGCAGAGGCTATAGAGTGCTTTATCCTGTTCGGTCGGTATACGCTCACCTTCATTTTCCAAGGTATCAAAAAAATTACGTGCACTAGCAAATTCTCCCGAGAACAAAGCATCTTTCTGCTCATCAACTAAAGGTGTGTTTATGGTGGCATCAATCTCATCTTCTAGATCCTCTAACTCTTTCCACCTGCTCCAAAATTTGGCTGGTGTTCCTGCTGTTGCATAACGGGCTGTATTCTTGTTAACGCCTAGTACCAATTGTACATAAGTGAACAACTTCGGGATGTATTCATCGCCCTGATTACGAATATTTTGGGAAACAGCTTGCTCAATTTCTACATTGGGAGATTTGCATTCAATCACCACTAAAGGGATACCGTTGACGAATAAAACAATGTCTGGTCTAACCGTTTCAACACTACGGTTTCGTTCGACTGTGAATTCAGGTACGACATGAAAAACATTATTTGAAGGTGTTTCCCAGTCTATATAATTCAGGGTAAAGCTCTTACTGTTACCCTCAATCGGTTGTTCAAGAGCTGTTCCTAGTGTGATCAGGTCAAAAATCGCTTCATTGGTTTTCTGCAAACCATCATATTTGACATTTTTGATTTTCTGAATTGCCTCTTGGATATTGGCCTCAGAAAAATGATACGCATTACCCTTATAGTGGATGCGGTTGAATTTCTGCAACTGATCATGGAGAATACTCTCCAACACAACATTGCTGTATTTACCGCCACGTAAATTAAATACTTGCTCAGGTGTGAGATACTCATACCCCAGTTTCATTAGCTGTTGGAGCGCGGGTATTTGTGACAGATATTTTTCGTTAAAGTGGAAACCTTGTATAATGTTCAATGACATTATGCAGCTTCCTTTTTTTTGGTGTTCCATTCACCAGACAGCAGTTTTTGCATAAGGCCATTTTTTTTGCAAACTGTATTGATTAACTAATTCAGTTAGCAGATCAATTTCCTTTTTCGCTGTATTAAGTTTGTTCGCGATGTAATGCTGAACAGAAAGTTCTGGAAGATGAATCTTGATGGTTCCAAGATCACCAAATGTAACTGTTTCTCTCACACTACCCTGTGCACTTTTTTTTATTCTTTGTTTTGCTTCGCTAGATGAAAGCCAATGCAAAAAGTAATCGGTGTCTATAACTTTTTCATTTAATTGAAAGACCGTGTACATAGGACTTAAGACCCCATTGCACCACTTATCTAATCGTGCAATAGAACCTACATTAATTCGAGATGGATTATAGGCATACTGGCCTTTGTGTACAATTTTATAATTGCTAACATTGGTACTTGCTACACGGCGTTCAAATTGATCTTCCGGTAAGACAAAACCACTGTGATTTGTTACGCTTAAAACACGGTCAACTTCATTTCTGCGATTTCTCTTTGAAATTTCCACGATAAAATTAGAAATCTGCTTTTTTTGGTATCCAGATTTATTAATTAACCTTGAAACTAACCACTTGAACTGACGCTCTTTGGTATCAATTAAGGCTTCGGTTTTTTCAATAGTAGTGTCCCACTTTTTCAGAGTAGAAACTATTTTATCCTGTATATTTTTTGGTGGGATGGGAACAATTACTTTTTCTAAATCTCTTGCATAAATATGGACAACAGAATGTCCAGTACCCAATTTATTCAACTGAGACCGACCCAAAGAATTTAGATAGTATGCTATATAATCAGCTCTATAGTCCTTTGCTAGGCTTAGTATTACTATATCTCCACCTGCAAAAGTCTCTTCGTTTAATCTATACCCGACAGACTTTCCAATTTCCTCAAGTGTTTCTCCTGAACCGGCAAAAAGTAGATCGTTGAACTGTAGTTTCTTACTTTTTTTAGCAACATCATAACTAATATACGAATTAATCTTTTTCACTGAATTATGATGGTGGGTGTATATTTCACCATATCGAATGCATGGAAGTCCCTTATCCATTAAATCTGCCTTGATAATACCTTTACCTTTTGAAAAATAACCTAGTTGAGATAATGACTTTTGAACCCAATTTGTGGGGGGATGCTTTATCAAACTATTCATCATTAGACCCATCAAGTTTCTTACTGAGGGTTTTGACTTTTTTATCAAAGTCTGACTCTATAAATTGTAGCTTGTTATATTTCTCATATTCTGCAAATACTTTTTGCCTGGCCTGATTTCGCGAAACCTTACCATATCCCTCCAACACCTGATACTCATTGAATTCGAGGAATTTATTCACGCTGGTGGCAAAACCTTCCATGGTAAATGTTGCACGTCGTTCAATGATTCCCTCAATATAATCAAAAAAAGCTGATACCGTCCTTTCCAAACTACGTATTTCTTCTTCCGAGAGGTAATTCTTCCCAACTGTAGTATCTGATTTCAATACACGACCATCAGGTGCATTTTTAAAAGTCATCATACCCATTAAAGGTTTGTCACTGTCAGCAGTGTGATAGATTTTTTCTGAAGATGTTTGACCAGTAATTGCAAAGTGAAACTTATCCTGAACATGGGAATAGAACAACTTGGTTGTTTCAGAATTCGGATCATAATCAATACTACATTCAGCAAAAATATCAGTTATTTGCTGATAAATTCGACGTTCACTGCTACGGATGGAGCGAACACGTTCTAATAATTCTTGGAAGTAATCTTTACCAAAATACCTGCCATTTTTTAGCCGTTCATCATCCATGGCAAAGCCTTTGATAATGTATTCCTTGATAATCTGAGTAGCCCAAATACGGAATTGTGTGGCTTGTCCAGAATTGACACGATAGCCAACTGATATAACTGCATCAAGATTGTAATATCTAACTGATTGTGTTTGTGTTTTCCCTATTAAAGCCCCATGGTGAGTGGTATGTGCAGAAATTGCACATACCACATTTTCATCTAATTCTTGGGAATTAAAAATATTTTTAAGATGCCTACTAATACTAGTTCTATCAACCCCAAATAGTTCAGCCATATCTTGCTGTGTTAGCCAGATTGTCTCATGGTTTAATATAACCTCAACTTTAACACTACCCCCTGGAGCTGAATAGAGTAGGAATTCAGTTACTTCGTCCTTAACGGTCCAGTTGCGTGATTTTATTTTCCTCACGATATCATCTCCTTGAGGAAATTTGACATCTTGCCCCGTACCTCTGCTAATTCGTTTTCAAGCCTATCAATTTCCTGTTGAACTGCCTCAATATCAATCTCGGCTTCTTCCTCAAAGGTATCGACATAGCGGGGTATGTTCAGATTAAAGGCGTTTTCTTTCAACTCGTCAATACTTGCTACATAAGCATACTTGTTGAACTCTTGGCGTTTTTCGTAGGCATTCAGAATTTTCTTTGTATGCTCTTCAAGCAGGGTATTTTGATTTTTTCCAGACTGGTAATCTTGGCTGGCATCAATAAACAATACGTCTTTTCGATCTTCGTTATTACCTCCCTTTTCACGTGAACGATCAAAGATCAATATTGCAACCGGGATGGTTGTTGTTGGAAACAGATTGTTTGGTAGACCGATTACAGCATCTAGCAGATTATCCATGATCAATCTTTT
>CAZHIL010000521.1:0-1757 GCA_964532985.1 uncultured Albidovulum sp.
AAATTCTCCGAGGAAGCCAAGGCCAAGGCCTTGAGTGAATTGAAAAAAATCAAGACATCGGATTCTAATGGACCGGAAGGACAGGTGTCACGAAATTATCTCGATTTGTTGCTTGAAATTCCATGGGGCATAAGAAAGGAAATTGAAATAGATATTCCCAGTGCAGAGAAAATACTGGATGAAGATCATTTCGGTTTGGAAAAGGTCAAGGAAAGGATTGTCGAGTTTATTGCCGTCCAGAAGAGAAAGGGTAATGTTGGTGGCTCGATATTATGTCTGGTAGGCCCTCCCGGGGTCGGTAAAACCTCGCTTGGCCAATCAGTTGCAAGAGCAACCGGCAGGGAATTCGTCAGGATATCCCTAGGTGGCTTAAATGATGAGGCCGAGATAAGAGGACACAGAAGAACTTATATTGGTTCCATGCCTGGTCGGATTATCAAGTCCTTTCGTAAAAGGAAGTCCATCAATCCACTAATTCTGCTTGATGAAATAGACAAGATGGGAGCTGGTAGGGGTGACCCTGCAAGTGCCATGCTTGAAGTTCTTGATCCAGAACAGAACAACAAGTTTCATGACAATTATCTTGATGTCGATTATGATCTTTCCGAGGTCATGTTCATCACTACGGCCAACTATCTCCATCATATTCCGGAGCCATTGAGAGACAGGATGGAAATCATTCATCTTGACGGTTATACAGAAGATGAAAAACTCCAGATTGCCAAGAGACACCTGATTCCCGAATTGAAGAAGACTCAGGGTATACAACGTGGTGAATTCAAAATGAGTGATCGGGTAGTTGAGGAAATCATAAGGAAATATACCCGTGAAGCAGGAGTTCGGAACCTCAAGCGGGAAATGGAAAAAGTCATGCGGAAATCCCTTACCCAAATTGTTCGCGGGGATAAGAAAAGCGTTGGTGTTAACCTGAAGAATATTGAAATTTTTTTGGGGCTCGAAAAATTTCGTTACGGCTTGGCCGAAGAAAAAGACATTGTTGGTGTTGCCACAGGTTTGGCTTGGACCCAGGCGGGTGGTGATTTATTGTTGATTGAATCAACTGTTGTCCCGGGCAGCGGAAAAATGAATGCCACTGGTACCTTAGGTAATGTCATGAAGGAATCCATTACAGCAGCAACCTCTTATATCCAGTCAATTGCACTTCAAATTGGTGTTGAACCTTCAAGATTTAAAACAATCGATATTCATGTGCACGTTCCCGAAGGTGCGACACCGAAGGAGGGGCCTTCTGCTGGAGTTGGAATGGTGACCTCGGTGGTTTCTGTTTTGACAGGTATATCAATCAGAAAGGATGTGGGCAGGGCAGGGGATATAACTCGGAGTCGAGGACTCCTTCCCATCGGTTGAATGAGCTCAAAAGTGCTGGGAGCTGTAAGAGGGGGAATTAAGACCGTTATCATACCCGCAGGCAATAAAAAAGACCTTTACGAGATTTCCGATGACATCAAGGCACCATTGGAAATAATTCCTGTCTCAAACGTTTTCGAAGTGTTGAAAATTGCCCTTACGGAAAAATTGCGGCCACTGGATAAAATCAGTATTGAAAGTACTGAATCCAATCATCAGCCAACTATCAACTGATTTGATTCTAGGCTCATCACGCCAAGATGAATTACCAAGGGTAAGGCAGGAAGTTTGATCAAGTTGAACTTCAAGCAACTCATCAATTTTGCTCTGTAAAAGAATATTGAAATTTAAAATAAATATTCCAAATGGAGTAGACAAATTGGCAAACC
>CAZHIL010000522.1:0-49490 GCA_964532985.1 uncultured Albidovulum sp.
ATCGGAAGAGGGTCAAACAGAAAGGACAGGATTACCGAATTGTTGCAACGGGTCAATCTTGAACCTTTGCGAAAGAAATTCCCACATCACCTTTCTGGAGGTGAACAGCAAAGGGTAGCACTGGCCAGGGCCCTTGCACCCAAGCCAAGAATAATGTTGTTGGATGAACCATTTTCCAACCTTGATGACCGATTGAGGGATTACGTCAGGGAAGAGACCATCAACATACTGATGGAAGAAAATGTAGCAGTATTGCTGATAACCCATGAACCTTCCGAGGCCATGCGTATGGCTGATGAAATCGTATTGATGAAAGAGGGTAGAATTGTACAAACCGGCTCACCCTACGATCTATATGATTTTCCCAAAAACCGTGATGTTGCTTCGTTTTTCTCCGATTTGAATGTAATACATGGGGTTGTGGAGAATTCAGAAATCAATACCCCCTTTGGGAAATTTGCCACTCCCGAATTCAGGGATGGGGCCGATGTAGAGGTTATTATTCGTCCCCAACACATGCGAATTGACTTTGACAGAAAAGGCAGAGGACCGGTTCCAACCGCTGAAGATGGTGTACCCGTTCCTGTTACGGTCATCAAGTCCCGATATATGGGAAATACCAGTCTGGTTGAATTTCGGATGGAGAATGACCAGTCCTTGTTGAAAGCTTCCGTTCCCTCGGTCTTTTTACCCAAACCCGGTGCAAGGATGTGGTTAAGTCTCAAGCGAAGCAAATGCTTTCTCTTTCCCTGTATCGCACAGACTAGGTTGACTGACCCCTATAAGCAGAAGAAAGACGAAAATATAACCCTAGAAAATAATTCCCCCGTTACCTGAATCAAATTACTGGGGATTATCCCTTAGAACCTGTTACTTAAATTGCTAAGTAAATAAACCACCCTAAGACATTATAGATGTACTATAGTTATAACCAATAATATAAGTTTAATTAACCAGACACTTTAACCCAAACTTTTAGTAGCTATTCTTACGAGGTATTAATGCAACCTATATTGGTTGCATTATATGTTTTACAACCTATATTAGTTGCATAATGTGTTTTGCAACCTATATTAGTTGCACTATGTATCAAAATACTCAAAAAATTGCTGTAATTACAGGTGATTTGGTTAATTCAACAGAATTGGGACACATCAAGGTAGAACAAGCTTTTGCTACGCTTGAGGCTTGCGCCAAGATGCAAGCGGATTGGTACGGAGCTCCCTTGCATTTCTCAAGACATCGGGGCGATGGTTGGCAGGTGGTACTAACCCGTCCCAAAATGGCATTGCGATCGGCGCTGGCGTTTCGGGCAACATTGCGGACTAAGGGAAGTGAGTTTGATAGTTACATGGGGATTGCTGAGGGTGATGTCGTTGGGGATATTGGGCCGGATTTGAATGTGGAGACGGCAGAGGTATTCGCTGATTCAGGACGAACTCTTACTTCTGTGCGGGAAAAATTGTCATGGCAAAGAATTAAATGCAACGTAGATGCAATTCAGGCAGTATCAATTCTTGCAGACGACATAACCCAAGGTTGGACTCCAACGCAAGCAGAGACAGTACTTCAGTTCATGGACCCCAATAAAAAGCATAACAAAACCAAGGTTTCTAAAACTCTCGGAAAATCTCGCCAAGCTGTAACTAAATCGTTGAATGCTACATCATTTGGTGCAATTCATCTCGTACTTAAATTAATTGAAGATTAACTCAATGACTAGTACTCTCGCCGCCCTCCTCCTGCCCATGTAGTTGCGGATTTCCTGTTACAAACCACCAGTATGGCCAAACAGAAGCGTAAACTAGGATTCTCCTCCTCCATGGTGTCATTGTACTCGTTACCGCACAATTGGCCCTCGGGCGGTTCGATGCCTGGGAAATTATCGTGCTTGCTGCAGGGCACATAGCAATTGATATCTTCAAGTTATATGCTCTGCCAGACCGGCTGGTTTCTTTTCTTACCGACCAGGGATTACACATCATTACAATCCTCGCAGTAACATTCTACGCCCCAACACTCTATACTGATGGTTATTGGGCTGACATCACCTGGCTACCTACGGTAATGATTCTTGCATCGGGGTTTATTGTCACCACCAAAGTTGGTAGCCATGCAGTGAAGCTTTTTTTCAGGATCAAAAATGGTCCGATATAGGAGACACCGATGATAACCTACTTAATGCGGGTCGCTTGATCGGCCTTCTGGAACGGAGCCTAATCTTCATCCTGATCATAGCAGAACAACCCGCTGGTATCGGTTTGTTAATCGCCGCAAAATCGGTTCTTCGTTTCAAAGCTGACCGTGAGCAGAAAGACACAGAATATGTCATTATCGGAACGCTTGCCTCTTTCGTGTGGGCCATGGTTGTCACATGGGTTACTATTCTACTTTTGCAAACCGTTCACCCACTTGGAATTGCACTTGGATTACCTTGAGTTTTTAGCAAGACAGGGATTGTATTCGCACTGACTTTCTGAAGTCGTTAATAGTTGTATTCAAGTTATTTTGAATAGATTTTCTCAAGTAATTTTGGCAGAAGCAAAGGAGTGTTACGTACATTAATTTCTAAGTAATTATGTCTTTCCCGACAAGATTACCTACTCGGCAGATGAATTAGAGATCACCCAATGCCGGTTCATGAATTTTCAAGGTTGCAAATTATCTTGAAGCAATTTACGGTGTCTTCCCAATCCATAACAGTAAAACGAAGCAAAGGCATATACCATTGGACATGATATTGTTTGTTGTTGCCAGATGTAGCAATATTAACCTGCTTCCTTTACTGATTTCCATTTTTCTCACTGCCTGCGTTGGAGGTTCGGAAATTGCAGAGCCAGAACCTATTAATCCCGGAGCCCCACAAAGCAAACTGGAATTGCGTACCAGAGCAGACAACCCAAGTGCCAAGCGTATTGTGGATTATTTCCGTGTCAATTTAGGTAGTCCAAAGGGCAGAAAATTTGACCACAAGAACCAAAATTTTACCCGTTTTTCTTCTCCGCCTACCGTCCGCCTAACAAGTGAAGGAACTGGTAAGGAACGGGCTTTAATGCACCACGCCATTGGCCTGATAAACCGTGAATTTCCACAGCATCTTCATCTCAGGATAGGTAGCGATGTACCGCACATTGGCAATGTAAAACATTACGGGAGTGATGCAATCAGCACTATTCCAAATGGCGAAATTCATATATATTTTTCCGACAAGCAATCGGTAGGCTATCCTGCCAACGTTAATGCAGGTGGCTTTGCAAAAACACGCACCACCTATAACAATTCTCAAGAACCTTGGGTAAAGAAATCACTTGATGCCTCTTTTGTCTGGGTAAACGACAGTGTACGAATGACTGAACAGCAAAGATTGGCCATTCTATTGCATGAAATGATGCACGCCCTTGGTTTCATGGTGCATACCAATACAAAAGACCATCCTTCTTCACTCCTTGGTCCCGATGGACCTAAAGGTGGTTTTCATAAACAATGGGGGGCGCAAATACCCGAAATAGACGGAGCTGCATTACGTGCCGTCTACAAATTACCCATAGTAACAACACCTGATCAATTTAATGTTTCCTCACTCGGCGATTGGGATACAAACTCAATTGAGTTATATAATTCAGTTACAACCGGAAACCGAAAGCGGCTTCGTTTTGGTGTCAACCATGTCAATGATGTAACAGTACCTTGGACAAGTGGAGTCATTCCCGAAACCGAATTTGCTGTCAACCAGAAGCTTTCAGGCTTTACTATATGGCGAGGTGAGTTGTTGGGTTTCACACCATCACTCAGGCCAGTTCGCGGCAATGCCGAAATCCGTGTCAATCACGTCGATTCAACTGTTACAGCCACCTTTACGAACTTGCAGATATGGGACACCGGACAAACCCCAGGTGAAATCGGAACAGGCGAGAGTTGGCAATCAGGAAGCATGGAGTACACGCTTACTTCAAGCGGTAACTTCCTGCGAAGTAAAGACAGCCAAGGAACATTGATAGGACAATTTTTTGGATCCTCACATGGTGGGGTTGCAGGATCGGTTGAACTTGACGACCTTACCGCCAGTTTCGGTGCACGGCGCTAACTAATCAAAGGCTTTCGAAATACCTTGAATTGCTCGATTGTTATTAACTTCATAACCAACCTCGTGTTCTATTGGCAATGTTGATTTATTCCTTAGTTCAAATTCAATTTGCCAAGTTATTTCTGGGGAAGTGAGACATAGTTTATCACCAATTACTCCTTGCCCATGTCGTGCTGTATTCGAAGATTATTCGACTTGAAGCCAATTAAGGGTATTACAATACTCAGTATTATTTGGATTTGAATTCTTGTTTAAACTATAAATGAAATTGGAATGAAGGAATGTTGAACAATATTGGAATACCCGGACTACTGTTAATAGCAGTGGTAGTAGTATTGACTATCGTAATAGTCCGAAGGTTAAATCGCTAAAGTCGTACAATTGCATTATTTTTTTGGGGAACATTTGACCGTCAATTAGTTGAAAATTATCAGAACCAGATGTTCATTTAATCTTGATGAATGGTATAGGGATTTTTTCAGGGATATTAAAATTGAATAAATTTTTGAAGAAATGGTAAAAAGTAGATTTATTCAGACGTTTGAATTTCTTGAATAGAAGCGGATTTTGGTTTATATCAGATATGGATGGGCTATGAGGTCCTAATTGTAACTGGAGTGAGTAAATGTTGAACAATATTGGAATTCCTGGACTGTTGTTGATAACTATAGTTGTTTTGGTTCTGTTTGGGCGTGGTAAGATTGCTGGGCTCATGGGAGAAGTCGGCAAGGGATTTTCTTCCTTCAAGAAAGGGCTGAAGGAAGGCCAGGAAGAAATTACCTCTGAAAGCGAACAAGAAAAGTAATCTAACAATTTTGTAAAGACTGACGTGTTTGACCTTGGATGGGGTGAACTCCTAATTGTTGGGGTGGTAGCCTTGATAGTAGTCGGTCCCAAGGACCTACCCGGAATGTTCAAGTCCATAGGACAGGTGATGGGACGGATGAGGGCAATGGCCCGCGAATTTCAAAGGGCCATGGACAGTGCGGCTAGTGAGACCGGGGTCAAGGACCTTTCAACGGGGATCAAGGCTGTCACTTCACCCAAGCAGTTAGGATTGGACAAGTTCAATGATATTGCTGACAGGATGACAGATGGTTTAAAACTTCCCGACAACAAAATCATGTCTACAGACCTTAAAGAACCCCCAAAGAAAAAGATACCTTCCAAACAGAAAGATACTTCCAGTGTCACTGAGGAAATAAGCAACGATGAAGAAATTAGCTTGAACGATAATCAAAAGCAAGCGGAAGACAAGGAGTCATCCGCTTCAGTTGATGAAAATGCCGGGACAGAAATGATCTCTGACCCAAATGGGGGTGAAACAAATAAAAATATCTCGGTACATTGAGATTGAGTCATGCCTGACAAGGAAGACATTGAAAGCACCAAAGCCCCACTAATTGAACACCTGACCGAACTTAGGAAAAGGCTGATCCACTGTGTACTGGCCTTTTTGGTTTGTATGGTGATCAGTTTTGCTTTCTGGGAACCAATCTTTACATTCCTGACCGATCCGATTTGCAATGCCCTTCTGACCAGAGGGCAAGAATGTAACCTGATACTCATCAAATTGCAGGAGGGATTTTTTGTTGCTGTCAGGATTTCCTTCATGGGTGGGTTTATTCTGAGTTTTCCATTTCTCGGATTTCAATTGTGGAGGTTCGTAGCACCTGGGCTTTACAAAAATGAAAAAAGTGCTTTCCTGCCATTCATGATTGCCTCACCCTTCATGTTTTTACTGGGGGCATCATTTGCTTTCTTCATCGTTATACCCTTGGCATTTAATTTCTTTCTCAGTTTCCAGCAGGAAAGTACTCTGACTTTACCTGCACCCACTGAGATCATTATTTCAGAGGACTTGGAAACCGAAGCAGATCAGGTACTGTCAACAGAGGATGGTACTGAAGTTGACATTCTTGCCGATGGTAGGGAAATTATCGCTGATGTTGGGGTTACTTTCCAAGGCTCGGTTGCCGAATATCTTTCGCTGACGATTAAATTCATTCTCGCTTTTGGGGTGTGTTTCCAACTTCCAGTACTGTTGACCCTGATGGGCAAGGCAGGTCTGGTTACCGGTAAGGGATTGGCAGGATTCCGTAAATATGCGGTTGTGTGCATATTGGTTCTGGCGGCCGTTGTAACTCCACCAGATGTCATAACCCAGGTAATTTTGTTTACAGCTGTATATGGTCTTTATGAAATTTCCATTTGGTTGGTAAAAAGAGTTGAGAGGAAGAGGGAGGAAGCTTATGCCGAGGAGGGAATACTTTTCGACGAGGATGAGGAAAGTTCATAAAGACGGTTGTTACTTCATCTCCACTGAAAATTTCTACAGAATGACCTGATCCTATGACTGATAAAAAATTGCTGGAACAAGTTACCAGGATTGCTACGGCAATCGAAAGGTTATCCCCGGCTCCACCTCACTTGACAGATTTCACTTCAACGGATGCCTTTGTCTGGAGGTTAAATCCGGATTCCTTACATCCAATTGAAAAGGTGAACAGGGTTGGGCTAGACCTATTGTTGGGTATAGACCGGACAAAGGAAACCCTATATCAAAATACCTTGAACTTTGCCCGGGGGTATTCAGCCAACAATGCCCTGTTGTGGGGTGCTCGTGGAATGGGCAAGTCCTCTTTGGTCAAGGCCATTCATCGGGAGATTTCTCGCACAGACAATAATTTGAAGATTATTGAAATCCATCGAGAGGACCTGCCATCACTTGATCGCCTGCTGGATATATTGCGAGTAGCAAATGAGAGATTTATCCTTTTTTGTGATGATCTTTCCTTTTCGATGGAAGAAAACAATTACAAGACCTTGAAGGCTGCGCTAGATGGGGGAGTGGAGGGTAGGCCCCAAAATGTAATTTTCTATGTGACTTCAAACCGTAGGCATTTGATGCCCAGAGACATGATTGAGAATGAAAGGTCAACGGCCATAAATCCCTCTGAATCGGTTGATGAGAAAGTATCACTTTCCGACCGTTTCGGATTATGGTTGGGTTTCCATCCCTGTAGCCAGGATCTTTATCTGGAAATAATCAGAAAATATTGTATTCATTATGAACTGGATGCAACGGAGCAAATGCTTACTTCGGATGCGATCGAGTGGCAACAGACCCGGGGAGCAAGGTCAGGACGAGTAGCTTGGCAATACATTCTCTATTTGGCTGGCAAACTTCATCGAAATATTGAGGCTTGAATATATCAAGCTTGTAACTTTCATTTCATCCTCTACCAATAAAGGGCATTTTGGTAGCCATGATGGTTAGAAACTGGATATTGGTTTGCAAGGGGAATTGCGCTATGAAGGCAATGGCATCTCCACAGTGTTCCACATCAAATACTGGTTCCGTACTTATTAATCCCGATGCTTGAGGAACACCAACCTTGAATTTGGCTGCCATGTCCGTATCGGCATTTCCTATATCTATTTGGGAACAACAGATATCAAATTCACGACCATCCAGGGACAGGCTTTTTGTCAAACCGGTTATCGCATGCTTGGTCGCTGTATAGGCTACTGTTTTTGGTCGAGGGGCATGGGCAGAAACAGATCCGTTGTTGATAATCCTTCCTCCCATTGGGGTCTGCGATTTCATAATCCTGAAAGCGTGTTTGGAACAAAGAAACGAACCCGTCAAATTGACCCTTACGCAGTTCTCCCAATCATCATATTCCAATTCATCTATTCCTACGGGTGGTGTTCCAATCCCGGCATTGTTGAACAACAGGTCCAACCTACCAAAATGCTTCATCAATTGCTCAAACAGCTTTGCAACCTGATCCGGATCCCCGACATCACTAGGAATGCACAAGGATTCTGTGTTCTTACAAATGGAAGCAGTTTCGTGCAAGGGCTCTGGACGTCTGCCAACCAAAACCAATTTATAACCGATATTTGCGAGCGATATTGCAGCAGATCTGCCAATACCTGTTCCCGCTCCAGTTATCAGGGCAACTCGATCGGTCATGATGTCCTCCTAGAATTTGATAGCCCAACCATGGTAGCCATCAGATAGAAATAATAATACTAGTTAATGGGAGTTAGTTGATTTCCAATCAGAATGATCACAAGTTAATAGTATATGATACCAATTGGAAAAACTGGAGATGGGAATTTTCCTACGGTTATTTTTCAATGTTACCATTTTCCTCAATTCGTCTTCAAGAGACTGAATCAGTGATATTCCTTCTGTCAGCAAAAGCTTGGCAAAGATAATCGACGAAAGCTATTGCAGATTGACTCAGTTTTTTATCTTTTTTCCAAACCAAACCTGTATCCATAGATGGTATTTGGTCAGATACTTCTCTAACCTCTACGAACTGACCTTCAAGTGACCATGGGCGGTATACCATGTCTGAAAGTATAGTAATGCCCATTCCTGTCGCAACAAGACTACGAACTGCTTCAACTGAAGAGGTTGTGAACACGACATTGGGTCTGTAGGGGGTTTTTTCCCAATATTTCATGGCTGTTTGATTGGCTTCATCTACTGTAAGCATAACGTAAGGCTCCATGGATAAATCCTTCAGGGAAATTATGCTGGAATTTCTTAAGGGATGATTTGTACTTAACCAAAGCCGCCTTCGTGATCTGGTAAGGGTTCTGGAAGAAAGAAGTTTTGTATTTTCCAGGTTTGAAACCAGCAAAACGCCAAGTTCATATTGATTACTGATTATTCCCTGCTCAATTTCCGTTCTTTGTTTTTCTATCAGATTAACCTTTACTTGTGGAAAGGTGCGGTTAAATCGCATCAACAAATCAGGTAGAAAGTAACCAGCAACAGTATAAGTTACACCGATAGTCACCTCGCCCTTGAGTGTATCGCCAGATCGTTTGAGCCCCCGCGAAGCTTCTGACACGGCAAACATGATGTTTTGTGCATGCCGTAAAAACTGGTGTCCCTCATAGGTTAACGTAATACCACCTGCCTTCCTATAAAAGAGAGGTGCCCCCAAATCATCCTCCAGATTGTTGATTGCTGTACTCACAGTTGATTGTGTAACGTTGAGATTGGCGGCTGCTAGAGACAATTTTCCTGCCTCCGTGGCTGCAATGAAATAACGTATCTGTCGAAATGTAATTGCCATCAAAAAAATTGAATTTAGTTAACAAAAAATATCATTTTACAAAAATATTTTTATCGATATTTTGTTACCTGTCAATTCCTTTATTCTATTTTGATACGAGAGAATTGGCTGGTTTTGAGTAAAATGAAAAGGTAGGTGTGAAATGAAAAAAATTGTTGTTGGGGTCTCTGCTTTAGTAGGATTTTTGTTTACTTCAGCAGTATCGGCCGACGATTGGTTTCCTTATTCGGTAGAAGTGTGGGATCCCCCATTTGATATGGCAAGTCCCAGAACCGTGGTAGATTATGTACCTTTGGAAAAGGCTGAACAGCAATGGGACATTTGTGTTTCTTTTCCACATATGAAAGATGCATATTGGCTTGCGGTTGACTATGGGGTAGTCGCGGAATCAGAACGCTTGGGCGTCAAGATGCAGCTTGTAGAAGCTGGTGGCTATACCGAGTTGAACACACAAATATCCCAAATTGAAGATTGTGTGGCAAGAGGAGCTGACGCAGTTGTCATTGGGGCAATTTCATTTGATGGCTTGAATAATCTCGTGAGTGAAATTCGTTCACAGGGAATTCCGGTCATTGATGTAATCAACGGTATTTCATCGTCTGAATTGTCTGCCAAATCGCTGGTTTCATTTGGTGAGATGGGATACAAAGCTGGTGAATATCTGGCTAAACTTCATCCAGCGGGTTCGGGCAAGGTACAGGTTGCATGGTTCCCTGGTCCCCCGGGTGCTGGCTGGGTTGAAGCCGGAAATCTTGGATTCCAAGAAGCTGTAGCAGGTTCTGATATTGAAGTTGTTGAAACAAAATATGGCGATACGGGTAAGGAAATTCAGGCCAAGTTAGTGGAAGATACTTTGCAGGCTTATCCTGATATTTCCTACATTGCTGGTACCTCGCCGACAATTGCGGCTTCGATCGGAATATTAAGGGCCAGAAATCTGACTGATCAGATTAACTTGGTGGCATATTATTTCACACCCGAGGTACATCGCGGAATTGTTAGAGGGCAAGTATTGGCTGCTCCAACCGATTCTGCCGTGATTCAGGGTCGAATTGCTATTGACCAAGCTGTCAGGATTTTGGAAGGCAAGGATTATGTCAAACATGCTGGACCAGCACTATATGTGATTGATTCAGATAATATAGACAGCGTGGACATGTCATCCTCACTTGCACCCGAAGGTTTCAAACCTGTCTTCACAGTAAATTATTGATGACGGTTTTGGCCTATAAAAAAATTGAGGGAGGTCTCATTTGAAATGGGGCCTTCCTTGCTTGAATTAAAAGGAATTAGCAAGAGTTTTTCAGGGGCATTGGCCCTTGATGAAGTTGACTTTTCAGTTGATTCAGGGGAAGTGCACGTCCTGTTTGGTGAGAATGGGGCGGGTAAATCAACCCTGATTTCAATTATTGCTGGTGCATTATCTCCAGACAAGGGAGTTTTTAATTTCAAAAACAATCAGATAGACATTTATTCAGTACACCATGCAAGATCACTGGGAATAAGTGCTGTTTTCCAGGAATTTTCTCTTGTACCTCAGATGACAGTGGAGGAAAATCTCTTTTTGGGTTCGGAAATATCCCGGTTCGGACTATTGAACAAACAAAAATCACATAAGCAGGCTAAAGACATACTTGATAGGCTTGGCTTTGATTTGAAACCAAATCAACGTATTGATTTTCTGTCCCGTGCAGAACAACAGATGGTTGAAATTGCCAAGGCTTTCCGGGATGATTTGTCTGTACTGATCCTGGATGAACCAACTGCCTCCCTGACGGAAAAAGAAACTGAACAGCTCTTCGATTTGATTAATTTGGTGAAACAAGATGGCGTGGGGATAATTTATATCACCCACCGTATCAGTGAAATCAGACGGATCGGTGATCGGATCACCGTTTTGAGGGATGGTAAAAAAGTTGGAACCGCAGCCGCAGATGTACCTGAAAAGGAATTGGTACGAATGATGACCGGAAAGGTTTTCGACCAGATATTTCCCAAAATTGACTTTAAACCTGGCCGCAAGATATTGGAAATTAACAATCTTACAACGCGAAATGGTGCAGTACAGGATTTGTCATTAAACGTAAATGTGGGTGAAATAGTAGGAATTGCCGGTTTGGTTGGTTCGGGCAAATCTGATATTGGAAGGGCTTGTTTCGGACTTTTGGATATAGCTTCCGGGCAGGTTAACTTTGATGGCATAGATGTCAGTGGAAATTCACCAAGTGAAATGCTTGATTTGGGACTTTACTATATTCCTTCAGATCGGCGAGATGAAGGGTTAATCATGTCCAGGCCCTCTCGTGAAAGCGTGTCCATGTCTGCATTGTCAACCTCAGACTTTTCAAAAGGGTTATTTATAAGGTTACAACAAGAAAAAAAGAAAGCAAACGATCTAACCGGTAAAATGAATTTGCAACCGCACAATATTGAGAAAACACCAAATATGTTTTCTGGTGGCAATCAACAAAAAATCATGCTTACCAAATGCTTGACCCGTGAAGTTAAACTGTTTGTATTTGACGAGCCAACCGTAGGAGTCGATGTCGGAACCAGAATAGCTATCTATGAATTTATAGCAGAATTGTCTAAGAATGGCGCAGCGATTCTTGTTATATCATCGGATTTGACAGAAATATTGCATCTCCCCAAAAGGGTTTATGTCATGTGCAGAGGTCATTTATCAGCGGAATTATCTGGTGAAGAACTTAACCAGGAAACGGTATTGGAACATTGTTTTGGGCATGAAGCTGCCTAAAATATCAGGGTGTTAAATTAATGGAAGCCAAAAGTCCCAAATCTCGAAATAAAATAAGCCATTACATCCGGACGGCATTTATCCGCCTCGGTGTATTACCTTTTCTCCTGGTTGCCGCAATCATCATATTTACTGCTTTGTCAGATAATTTTCTCACTGGACGCAACCTTTTGAATGTCGTCCGTCAGTCCACCTATCTGGCTTTGGTAGCGGTTGGACAAATGTTTGCTTTGCTTACAGGTGGTTTTGATCTCTCGGTAGGTACAATTCTTGCCATAACATCAGTCGTCGGTGCTCTAGCAATGGCCACTGCATACTCATTCATGCCGGATGCATTGTTTCTGGTTATCACCATTGGAATTATAGCAGGTGTATTGGCCGGAACCATGATAGGAGTTGTTAACGGAATTGGTGTAGCCGTTTTCGATGTTTCACCATTTATGATGACTTTGGGGATGGCTTCGGTTGGTTTTGGAATTGCTTTGTATTTGACAGGAGGAATACCAGTTTATGGTATGCCGATTGAATTTGGTGATATCTTTGGTTTTGGAACATTCTTTGGACTTCCTGTTCCAGTCCTCGTGGCATTTCTATTAATCCTGAGCATGTATATTGTTGTTGACCGAACTCGATTGGGACGACATTTTTATGCCGTAGGAGGGAATATAAAGGCATCGCATCTTTCAGGTATAAATACCAACCGCACTTTGTTTCTGGCGTATGTTTTTTCAGGATTTATGGCTGCGATATCGGGTATTTTGCTCACAGCAAGACTTGATTCTGGCGAAGCCAATATAGGTGCTTCAATGCCTCTTGAATCTATTGCAGCTTGTGTTATCGCAGGTGTAAGTTTGAGAGGTGGAATTGGTAAGGTCGAGAATGTTGTTTTGGGTGCCTTGTTTATAGGAATTGTCCAAAATGGAATGAATTTGGCAAGGATAGAATCTTACCTACAGATAGTTGTCATCGGTCTTCTCTTGATCTTTGCCGTTATTGTTGATCGTTTCCGTATAAAACTGTTAGCAAGCTATCAGGATTGAAAATGGAAAAAATTAGAGCAGCTTCAGTTGGATTGGGTTGGTGGTCAAACGAACTCGCCAAATCCATCCAGGGAAAATCAGACCTGATAGAGATTGTATCTTGCTATTCACGCGATCAGAGCAAGACCAGTGCATTTGCCAAGGAATTTGATACTAATCGCCACTCCTCCTATAAAGAGTTACTTTCCGACGAGAGTATAGATGCTGTTATTCTCACAACACCTCATTCACTCCATGCCAAGCATGTAATTGAAGCAGCAAAATCAGGCAAGCATGTTTTTGTTGAAAAACCCTTCACCTTGACCTACGAAAGTGCAAGGAAGGCTATCAAGGCTTGTCAAGACGCAAAGGTTGTTTTAGCCATTGGACACAACAGAAGGTTTGCAAATTCAAGCAAAGAATTGAAACTTATGAGTGATACCGGTGATTTTGGTACCATGCTTCATTTGGAAGCAAACTTTTCAGCATCAAGTGCGATGGCCTACACGCCAGAAAAGTGGCGGGCAAACAGAGAAGAAAGCCCGGCTGGCGGTATAGCCGGTTTGGGCATACATTTAATTGATTTGATGTGCTGGATTGCTGGACCCATCGAAAGTGTAACTGCATTGGCCAAACGCAGGGTACTTTCCGTGGATATTGATGATACGACATCGGTATTGTTTGAATTTCAATCAGGTATGACTGGGTATTTGGGATGTATGTTTGCTGTACCTTATACAACAATCTTCAATATATACGGTACAAAAATGAATGCCTTTTCAGATATTGATGAAGACTTTTTTGCCGCAGTTACTATCGAGGGTAAACTTTACAATAATAGTTTGGAAAAAATTGATACTCTCAAAGCTGAATTGGATGAATTTGCCAAGAGTTGTATGGGTGAATGTGCATTCAGGGTTACGCCCGCCCAAGCAGCAAGTAATGTCCGTGTTATGGAAGCGATAGCCAAATCGGCAAGCCTGGAAAGGAAAGTAAGGATAAATTCGACTTCGGAAAAAGTTTGGTAATTCAAGTGAAAGGGTAAATTAGTGAAACCATTGATTAACTGTGATATGGGTGAAAGTTTCGGGCTATATAAACTAGGAGAAGATGATAAACTCATGCCACTGATTTCCATGGCAAATGTTGCATGCGGATTTCATGGTTCCGATGCAAATCACATGCGTAAAACAGTACAGCTTGCCAAGGAAAACAATGTCAAGGTGGGTGCCCATCCCTCATTACCGGACTTGCAGGGGTTTGGACGCAGGGAAATGAAAATACCCCGCGAGGAATTGGCCAATATCCTGATTTACCAGATAGGTGCACTTGCAGGGATGCTTAAGGCTGAAAATTATGAGTTAAATCATATCAAACCACATGGTGCTTTGTATGGAATGGCCGCAAGGGATGAAAACGTTGCGCATGCGATATGTGATGCGGCAGATGTTTACAGGGTTCCATTGCTTGGCATGGTCAATACCTGTCATGAAAGGGTTTATAAAATGAGAGGCCATGACTTTTGGGCAGAATTCTATGCAGATCTGGACTATAATGATGATGGCAGCTTGATCATAACAATGGAACATGTACCTGTCCCACCCGAGGAAGTTGAAAAAAGATGTGCCATGGCCTTCAAGGAGAACAAAACTCTTTCTGTAAATGGAAAAGAAGTTCAGGTTGGATGTGATTGTATTTGTGTCCATTCGGATACACCCAACGCAGTTGAAATTGCCATGGTGGCCAAAAGAACCCTTCAGGCCTTATAGAACCAGAATCAAAATATCAGCAATTACGGAGTAAAGGATTATGTCAGACAACACCATCCAGTCACCACTTCCCGGTACATTCTATCGCAAACCGGCACCAGATCAACCTCCGTACAAGGAAGTTGGGGATACGGTCTCAGTAGGGGATACCATCGGGCTTATTGAGGTTATGAAATCATTTCATGAAATTCAGGCCGATAAAACCGGCACTATTGCTGCTTTTCTAGTTGCAAATGAGGATGCAGTTACAGCTGGACAATCTATCGTTGAACTGAAAATGTAAACTTGTAACGATGTCGATTTCGAGTATTTTGATAGCCAATCGTGGGGAAATTGCGGTACGGATAATCCGAGCTTCGCAAGAGTTGGGGATGAGGACCATTCAAGTTTATTCCGAAGCAGATAAGGACTCCCTGCCTGTCATGATGGCAGATGAAGCTGTCAACATAGGACCTCCCCAACCCCTGAAATCCTATTTGAATCAGGATAAAATCATCGAAGTCGCACTGGATTCAGGAGCTGATGCGATACATCCTGGCTATGGTTTCCTTTCGGAAAACGGTTCATTTGCTGATAAGGTCAAAAAGGCGGGATTGAAATTTATTGGCCCCAAAGGGGAAACTATCAGTCAACTTGGGGATAAGGTAGTTGCTAGAAAACTGGCGGAGCAAAGTGGCCTCCCAACCGTTCCGGGAAGTAATGGTCTGGTTGAATCCCTTGAAATGGCCAAATCGGTTTTGAAGGAATTTGATTTTCCGGTTCTCATAAAGGCTGCGGCTGGTGGAGGTGGAAGAGGCATTCGGACCGTAAACGATTGGGAGGAATTCGAACGCTTGTTTCCCGTTGCAAGTCTTGAAGCAAAAACCTTTTTTGGTGACGGTGGATTGTTTGTTGAAAAATATCTGCCAAGACCGCGCCATATTGAGGTACAAGTTTTGGGGGATGGCGAAAATACGATCCATGTATTTGATAGAGAATGTTCACTTCAAAGGAGAAGGCAAAAGATTTGGGAAGAAGCCCCGGCTTCACCACTCAATGATGCGATACGCAATACCATTTGTACAAAGGCAAGGGATTTTGCCCACATGGTCGGTTATTGTGGAGCAGGTACAGTGGAATTCCTGTATGATGAAACAACCGAAGAATTTTATTTCCTTGAAATGAATACGCGAATTCAAGTTGAACACCCGGTAACCGAAATGATAACCGGAATTGATTTGGTTCGTGAGGGTATTTCCATTGCCAATGGTAAAAAGATAAATATCAAGCAAAATGACATTGAGATCAGGGGGCATGCCATCGAATGTCGTATAAATGCCGAGGATCCAAGGAAAAACTTTTTACCCCAACCAGGGCATGTTGAAAAACTGCGATCTCCCTCTGGCCCGGGCGTAAGATTTGATACAATGCTTTACCCAGGTTACAATATCCCACCATTTTATGATTCTCTTCTTGGAAAATTGATTGTTTGGGATGAAAACCGCAGCAACTGCATCAAGCGCATGAAACGAGCTTTGATTGAACTTGAAATAAGTGGAATAGAAACAACGAAAACCATTCATCAGGCCTTGATTGACGACCCTCAGGTAAGGCAAGGAGATGTATATACATCATTTCTTGATGACTGGTTGGTTAATGGGAAATTTATATAGCTTATAAAAGGGAGTTTTGCTTATGGGTACCAGATATTCTTTTGGAGGTGATGATCACATATTCGCTGAAGTTAGCGAGGAAATGTCACTGAATGCTTTTTTTAAAAGTCTGTCAATGACAAAAGCAGTCAGGGAAAGCCAAATCAAGGGTTTGATAGAGATCTGCCCTGCCAACGCCTCATATCAAATTAAGTTTGACCCAGATCAAATCAAACCAAATGATCTTTTGGATGAATTGAAAAAAATCGAGGGCCTAACTTCAAAAACAGATGCGACATTGAAAACCCGAGTAATTGAGATTCCTGTGTTTTTCAATGATCCCTGGACGCATGAAACCCTGATGCGTTTTCGAGAAAGGCATCAAGATCCCAATAGTACCGATATTGAGTTTGCTGCCAGCATCAACAACTTTGATTCAGTAGATTCCTTTATCGAGGCCTACACCAATTCACCCTGGTTTGTCAGTATGGTAGGATTTGTTGCAGGATTACCTTTCATGTATCAAATGGTTGAGAGGGAGCGGCAGATCGAGGTTCCGAAATACTTAAGACCTCGTACTGACACTCCAAAACTTACAGTAGGATATGGAGGGTGTTTTGCTTGTATATACTCGGTGAGAGGGGCAGGTGGGTATCAGATGTTCGGGATTACGCCGATGCCAATATTCGACCCCAAACAGGAAATCAATTACCTCCGCGATTTCATGGTTTTTTTCAATCCTGGCGATATTGTCAAATTCAAGCCAATTGACCGTGAAGCCTATGACCATTATTGCGCCGAGGTGGAAGCCAACAGATTTGAACCGAAAACAATTGATTTTGTCTTTGCCCTTGAAGAGTTTCAAAGCGGCATTGACGCATATAATCGCAAAATAGGGGAAAAGTTATATGTCAATTAAGGTTGTTAAACCCGGGTTGGCGACTTCAGTACAGGATTTGGGTCGCCCTGGTTATTACCATCTGGGAATTCCGATTTCAGGCGGGATGGACCGGTATTCATTGCGGGCCGCCAATCTGCTTGTCGGTAATGATGAAGGGGCAGCGGTTCTGGAAACTGTATTCATGGGACCGGAGTTGGAGTTTCAAAAGGATGCGACAGTTGCTGTAACCGGTGCAGAGCTTCCACCAAAGGTTGATGGTGAGTCAAGGGAAACCTGGTCCAAGTTTGAGATAAAAGCCGGACAAAGATTGACTTTTGACTTTCTGAAGTCGGGCGCACGGGCCTATATCGCCATTTCTGGGGGCATTGATGTGCCTTTGGCCCTAGGAAGCCGTGCAACCTATACCTTGGGAGCTTTGGGAGGCTTTGAAGGGCGTAACCTTCAGTCGGGTGATTTATTGCCGATAGGGGAGTCATCCAATTCTTCACAGGATAAATGCACGATTCCAGTTGCACTTAGGCAATCCGTTGATTCAGAGGTTGAATTGCGGGTGGTCCCTGGTCTCTATTGGCATCGCTTTACTGCTGAATCACAAAATCAATTTTTTGAAGATGTATGGAAAGTGGCTCCTGAAGCGGACCGTATAGGTTATCGCTTCCAAAAGGGCCAGCCCTTGAATTTCATGGATCGGGAACAGCCCTTTGGAGCTGGTTCAGACCCTTCGAATATCGTGGATAGTTGTTATCCTTACGGATCAATTCAAATACCAGGTGGTACTGAACCAATCGTCCTGCACCGTGATGCAGTTTCGGGAGGTGGCTATTGTATGTTGGGTACGGTGATTTCCGCGGATATGGATTTGATTGGTCAGCTTCAGCCCAATTGGCCAACGAGGTTTGTAAAAGTCGATCTGGACCAAGCACTTAAAGCCCGGGAAGAACGAAACACCAGGCTTAGCCAATTACGGGATGTCATCTGAAAATTCCAAGGATTTCTTGCAAACTTACGCCCTAAGAGCTTAATTTTGCGGATATTACAGGGTATATTCAAATGGTTCGGAAAACAGATTCAAAACCATTTGAATAGCATCACAGGCAAAAGATATTTGGTTGCTCTCTGTCAAGACATTTGCAGGTTGTTGACCTAGGGTATCAATTGGAAAAACTAGAGGATGGGATGTACTCCTTGGGATCGACAGAATCCGGCCCTATACGAATTTCAAAATGCAAATATCCCAAGGCTTCATCCAATGTTCCGATCTTTTGTCCCTGGACAACCACATCTCCTCTTGCCAAGGAAATATCCTGAAGATTTTGGTAAATCGAAAAGATGTTGCAATCATGAAGCACTAAAAGCACCTTGGTTCCTTCGGCCAAATCCGATATCAGGGCAATCTTGCCTCCCCCGACGGCAATGACGGGGGAACCGACCGGGGCTGAAATATTCAGGCCCTTGTTGCCGTTTGGTTGATTCGAATAATCCTCGATCAATTCTCCGCTCAAGGGCAAAATGAAACCAAATTGTGCGGGTGAAAAATTATCACAATCAATTTCATCAGACTCAACTATCTTGGCCGTTTCCACTTCTGATTGACTGGTTTTTTCATCATCGACCACTTCTTCGAAAGTACTCTCCTCTTCATTAATACTGGGAGTAACGGTTTCCGGCTCTTCATCCACGACTGTTTCTGGAGCAGTATTTTCATCCTCAGTAACATCTTCTGATTGGGGACTTTCGGAACTGCCGGATAATTGCCGTTCATTTTCGTCTATGATTTGTTTCGGGGCAGGAATGATGAGTATTTCACCTTCCATCACCGAGAAATCAGCGTCAAGCTCATTCCAATCGGCTAGAGTTCTTACTGATATTTCATAGAGATTGGCAATGGAATAAGCGGTTTCACCCTTTTGAACACGATGTCGGAAATAGTTTTCCGTTCTTCCGGTAATATCAATATCCTGCTCTGATGTTGTTTCTTCACCGACTTCCTTACCAGTTTGATTTACCGGTATCCTGTAGGGGAGTAAAAGTACTTTTCCTGGTTGGAGCGACTGGTCGGGGCTAATCTTGTTCAATTCAGCAATAACCAAGGGGTCTTCGTTTACCCGCCTGGCAACGTCATTGAGGGTTTCATCTCTGCGTACCTCCACATATCTGCGATTGTCGAATTGAAAAATACCATCAGAATCAGCCTTGGGCCATCTTTGCAATTCGTCAAATGGTACATTGGGGTCAGGGTTTTTTGTGACATTCTGGCGGATATCTGGAGCACAATTTGCCAGTAAAATCAGACAGGAACCTACAATCAAACTCCGTACAAAATACATTTTCCCTTCATTCTCGTGTAAATCAAATGGTTTTGGGTTTTCGTTTCTAAGCATCCTCAATCCCTTCAATAAGTGGGACAAACCTCACGGCACATACTTCCTTGTATTCTACTTCAGGTTCCGTTTTGTTTACAACTACCAATCTTTGCTGCCATTCACTTTCGACAACAGGTAAAACCATGATACCACCAACCTTCAACTGTTCCATCAATTTTCGAGGTACTTCCTCGGAGGCCGCGGTAACAATTATCCTGTCAAATTCTGCAGCTTCTGGCAACCCCAAGGCACCATCAGAATATATAAAACTGATATTTTCACGCCTGTATTTTTTCAAGATGAGATTTTTGGCCTTTTGATGAAGGGAACGTATCCGTTCAGTTGTATATACATGTCTGGCCAAATGAGAAAGCACCATGGTCTGGTATCCTGAACCGGTACCCACTTCAAGAACCCGGTGGGTTGATTTCAATTGCAATTCCTGGGTCATCAATCCTACCACCGTGGGTTGGCTAATGGTTTGACCACTTCCTATCGATATGGGAATATCCATGTATGCACGGTGTTTGAATGATGATGGAACAAAGTCCTTTCTATCGACTTTCCGCATTGCTTCAAGAACTGACTTGTCCTCAATTCCTTGATTTTGAAGAGTATTTATCAATTCATCCATTTATCAGTCTCTACTTGACCAATGCAATGTCTATTTTACCTAAAAGTTCATCGTCGGTTAAATCTGCTCGCATCGGAGTAACTGAAATGTAATGATCCAGATTGGCATTGATATCAGTTCCCTCACTGCTCCGGCTTGTTTGTAGCCCTCCCTGAATTGATAGCAATTCACCATTTGTAGTGGATTCCACATATCTTGCAGTAAACCTTGAATTCTCTCTTTGACCCTGTCTGACAACCTTTACACCCCTTACTTGATAGGCACTGCAGGGTGGAAAATTAATATTGAAAAATAAACGATAGTTTTTATTGTCCCAAGGTGCATTATAGTATAGCTGTTTAACAAGGGTCAAGCCATGTTCCATAGAGGCACCAAATGGATTGTTCAAACTTTTGTTTTTCCTTCCCATATATTGTGACAAGGCAATGGACTTTATCCCCTGCAGGGCACCTTCCATGGCAGCACCGATGGTCCCAGAATACATGGCATTTTCACCTGAGTTGTTGCCACGATTGACTCCAACCAGAACAAGATCAGGCATTTGATCCATAATCCTGTACAGACCGGCCAATACGCAATCGGCAGGGTATCCTTCCAGCTTGTATTTCCTCGGCGCCACCTTGACAATCTCAAAGGTTTTGGAAAAGGAAACACAATGCCCTGTTCCTGATTTTTCGCTGCTTGGTGCAACCACCCATACCTCGCCATCTTCCCCGGCAAATTCCAGGGCAAGAGTTTCCAGAATCTTCAGGCCTGGCGCATCAATACCGTCATCGTTGGTAAGCAATATCCTCATAAGGGTAAACTCTAATCTTTTAAAAAATGCTGCTAATGTCCAAATTCGTCGCTTGGAAGAATTGTAGTCGCTCCCTTTAGATAAGGTATCAGCACATCGGGAATTGAAATACCACCATCAGCTTGCTGGTAATTTTCCAATACAGCGATCAGGGCCCTACCGACAGCAAGACCTGAACCATTCAAGGTGTGAACAAAGTGAGTGGTTTTTTCGCCTTTGGGTCGATATCGGGCATTCATTCTCCGGGCCTGAAAATCACCACAATTAGAGACCGAACTGATCTCCCTGTACTTTTGCTGGCCAGGTAACCAAACCTCAATATCATAGGTCTTTTTTGCTCCAAATCCCATATCTCCGGTACACAGGACAACAGTTCTATAAGGTAGTCCTAGTTTTTCAAGAATTCCTTCAGCACAACGTAGCATCCTATTTTGTTCGTCTTCACTTTCCGAGGGTTTAGTGATCGAGACCATTTCTACCTTTTCGAATTGGTGCTGTCGCAGCATGCCCGATGTATCCTTGCCGGCGGACCCAGCCTCGGAGCGGAAGCATTGCGAATGTGCGCAATATCTTCTGGGGAGATATTCTTCATCAACGATCAAGCCGCTAACAATGTTGGTCAAGGTAACTTCTGAGGTTGGAATCAACCACTTGCCCTCTGCAGTCTGGTATGAATCTTCAGCAAACTTTGGCAATTGGCCGGTTCCCAACATGGTTTCTGGATTGACCAATATGGGTGTCCATACTTCTTGTAAACCATTCTCTTCGGTATGGACATCGATCATGAATTGTGCCAAGGCTCTATGCAATTTAGCAATACTACCTGAGAGGATTACAAAACGGGAACCGGATAACTTGGCTGCAGTTGTGAAATCCATACCTGGTTTTACAGAAGGAATTTCAAAATGCTCAACTGGAGTAAAGTTAAATCTCGTAGCTTCGCCCCAGCGGCTTATTTCTACATTGTCATCTTCACCAGATCCAACCGGAACATCCGGAGAGGGCAGGTTGGGTATGGTAAGCAGCAAGTCCTGCAATTTTCGATTTTCTTCAGATGCCTCCTGTTCCAGTTTTTGTGCAGCTTCCCTGGTATCGGATAAGGTTGCTCTCAACCTTTCGAACTCATCGAGATTACCCTTTGATTTGGCCAACCCAGCCTGTTTGGATTGTTGATTGAGACCTGCCCTGAAATTTTCGGCCTCTTGGATCTTTTGACGGCGAGACCTGTCAATCGACAAAATTTCTGCCGATATGGGTTCCAGGCCGAGGCGGTTCAAATGATGGTCAAACTCCTCCGGGTTGCTTCGAATGTATTTAATGTCATGCATAAATCAAAACTACAGTTTAAAGATAGGGTACGGGTAAACCTAAGTGAGAATGGTACAAAAGTTAAGGTTTTTTACTGCTATATTTTTCTGTTCAACCCGATATAATTTGCAGGAATAGTGACAATTCCCCTGCCATTGTTTGTAAAATAAACGGAATGCGAATTTTCGGTAAATGGCAAACCAGAATCAACAAGGCCATCACTAATCTCATTGAGCTGGTGCAATCTGTACCTGATCTGGAAATTAGACAGTTCTGCCGATAGCTCTAACCTTCAATTGATAATTTTTCATGATCTAGTGTTGGGTACTAACTCTGGCTTTCTGGAGCTTTATGGTTGGTTTTAATACCACGGTATTAAATAATCTCCTGAAAAAAGAATGCTATCAAACTCATCATCAAGTTCGTTAAGTTCAGGGCAGTTTGTACGAATCATCCCATCTGGACCCACATCCGTACAACTGTCCAGCCTGAGAAGCTTTTGCCTTTTCAATTGATTGCTCTTTAACAGTTTGGCTCTATCATAAAAATCGTTGCAAGCCTCAATTAGGTAAGTATAAAATTCACTTCTAAAATGTTTTTTCATTGGCAAGTTTTTGCAAACACTTGCGGTTTCTATTGCCAGATCAATATACATCATCACATTATCCCTGTAATCAGGATAGGTCTTCAAATCTCGATCCCCTTCGTAACTAGGAGAGTCAAGAATCATCAGGTTGTAGTATCCTTTTACTCCATAGTAGGACATTTCCAAATAAAGACGGGGTAATTGGTAATAAGAATCCAGTTCAATTTGAAATTTTTCTTCCCAGCCACCTATACGAGGATTGTAGGGATAATCATTTCTTTCACCATCATAAGTCCCGATGATAGCCAAAACCCTTGAAAAATACTCTACCGCAATAACCAAATTCTGATCTCCATAAATTGAAAAATCACCTCCCGTTGCATAATATATAGCCCGTATCCAGTTAGCTATTATAAGGTCTGTATCTTCGTAGCTTGGCCCAAGGTCCAACTCCTGCAAAATATAAAGCCCCTTGTCGATAAGGCTTCGATTCCCTACCACTTCCCCCTTCACCAACAAACATAAGGCATATTTCACATCCACATCGGGGTCGGGGTCATGAAGTTGATAAAAATAAGCTCTTTCCCTTGCTTCAAAATCACGACAAGAAAATGCTTCGTTTCCTGTTAGATAAACTGTAGAATCGGATACCACATCCTCTGGTATCGCAATCATAGTATCGGAATTGTCGGTCGAATTCTCATAACCTTGCTCATTGCCCAACAAACAATAAGCTTCCATAACTGCTTCCCAAGCATCCACAGCGACTTCCCATGGTTCCCCTGCATCCATAGCGGCACCCCAAGCTTCTAGAGCATCCTCAAAGGCTAATTCATATTCCCTTTCCCTAGTTGCTTTCACAGCATCCACAGCGGCACCCCAAGCTTCTAGAGCATCCTCAAATGCTAATTCATATTCCCCAACTGCTTCCACAGCATCTTTCAAATCATCGATAACTGTATTTATATATTCTTCAGCTGCAACCACAGAATTCTCAGTATCCCTAGCTGCTTTCACAGCTCCTTCCCCAACAGCTTCCCAAGCCTCCACAGCTGCAACCAAAGCTTCCCAAGTATCCAAAGCTTCAACAGCCTCCCAAACAGTTTTCAAAGTTTCCTCATCTACATTCTTGAAACCATCTAAGATTTTAATAGCTGCAACAGTTGCTACAGATCCTAACAAACCTTCATTCTCATCTTCTTTATAATTTTTCAAAGCTTTAATAGCTGCAACCAAAGTCTCCAAATCCGTAATCCCGGCTTCTTCCAAAGAATCTAAAGTTTTCTTAGCTTCAGCAGCTGCGACCGAAGCTTCTTTCCAAGCATTTTCTACGGCTTTTTCAGCGGTTTTCCCAACATTTTCCCAGGCTTCTTCCACAGCAGCACAATATTGATTGCTGGTTGCAGAAGCTGAGGTTGAGGAAAGTACTAATACCACCAGTGTTACCATGAATAAAAAATGGATGAAATTGCTCACTTTGGTATATCCCGTATTGGCTGGAAAATTGAAAAGCATAGATTTGATAAAACACCTTGTCAATTTTTCGGTTTACCCCTGTCTTGCAATTATCACCTGCAAGAAATAATTAGAGTCAATTCAAATCTCAAATAAAGTCGCACCAGAGGAATAAATATGTTCGTAACACCAGCCTTTGCACAAGCAGCAGGTGGAGGAGGATTGGGGCTAACCAATCTCCTGCCCTTGATACTGATTTTTGTAATCATGTATTTCCTCCTTATACGTCCACAGCAGAAAAAGGTCAAAGAGCACAAGGCAATGGTAACGGCTTTGAAAAAGGGCGATAGGGTTGTTACCCAAGGTGGGGTAATTGGCCGGATAACAAAGGCCAAGGAAAATGAAAACGAGATCGAAGTTGAGATTGCACCAGATGTGGTCGTGAAAGTGGTTAGAAGTACTATTTCCCAATTGAGGGAATAAACAAATTAAAGTTATTGATACGCAACAATTTCACACCTGATTTTTGATTTGTATGATGGTGCGATTTTTGACAAACTTCAATTGGGTTCATGCAAGGATTGTTTGAAATTATCGAACTGATCGGAAACCGCCAAATTCAAGTTCACAAGGCATTATGTTAAATATTCCTTCATGGCAAAGGCTGTTCATTCTTATTTTCTGCCTAGGTGGACTTTATCTTGCTTTCCCGAATTTGTTTTACTCTACCGTTGAAAAGCACAACGATGCAGTGATTATGGTTGAAAGAGGCCAGGTTGCTGCCAATGAAGTATCAGAGGAAATAAACAGTTGGCCCTCATGGATGCCTTCCAATCTCGTAAATCTAGGTTTGGACCTGAGGGGTGGTGCCCATCTGCTTGCCGAAGTCCAACTTGCCGAAGTTTACGCTGACCGTATAGATGCCTGGTGGCCAAGGATACGGGATGAATTGAGGAAGAATAGGAACATCGTTGGGTCAATCAGAAGACAACAATCCCCTCCTGACCAGTTGCATGTCAGGTTGGAAAATTTCGATGCCATGGAACAGGCGATAGGTATAGTTGACGAGCTTGCTTCACCGATAGTTAATATTTCTGGTATCGGGACTAAGGACATTCAGGTTACGAGTCAGGATGACATCCTGATAGTTGAACTATCGGAAGAGGAAAAATCTGCGACTGATAACCGAACCATGGAGCAGTCCCTGGAGATCATCAGAAGAAGGGTAGATGAGGTAGGAACTAGGGAACCGATTATCCAAAGGCAGGGGAGCAACCGAATAATTATTCAGGTGCCGGGCATTGGCTCAGCAACCGAATTGAAAGAACTGATTGGTACGACGGCAAGACTCACCTTCCACCATGTTGTCCGTACCGCACCAAGTCAATCTGGTAATAATTCAGGACTTGAAGTTTCCTATCCCTCAATCGATAATCCGAATCTATTTTACATATTGGAACGAGCTCCAGTCGTATCAGGTGATGAATTAACCGATGCCCAGCCGGATTTTGATGAAAACGGCCGTCCGGCTGTTTCCTTCAGGTTCAATCCTTCGGGAGCAAGAAAATTTGGTGATTACACCGCAGAAAACATAGGTTTGCCCTTTGCCATTGTCCTTGATGAAGAAGTTATTTCAGCCCCTGTCATTCGTTCTCACATTCCCGGAGGATCCGGAATAATTACCGGCAGTTTTACCGTTGAGGAATCGACCAACTTGGCAGTTCTTCTCAGGGCAGGGGCATTACCGGCAGAAATGATTTTCCTTGAGGAAAGGACCGTGGGGCCCGATTTGGGCCAGGACTCCATTGATGCAGGAAAGATTGCCTGTATAATTGCCTTGGCTGCCGTCATGATTTTTATGGCGCTGAGTTATGGGTTGTTTGGAATCTTTGCCAACATAGCCCTGACTATCAACCTATTTCTGATATTCGGGGTTCTATCAGTCCTGGGTGCAACCCTTACCTTGCCAGGTATTGCGGGAATCGTGCTGACAATAGGGATGGCAGTAGATGCAAATGTGCTGGTGTTTGAGCGAATACGAGAGGAGCTGAAATCGTCAAGAGGACCATCCCGTGCGATTGAACTCGGTTACGAAAAGGCCCTTTCAGCCATTATTGATGCCAATCTCACAACGTTGATTGTTGCCATAATACTATTTACGCTTGGTTCTGGACCGGTACGAGGTTTTTCCGTAACCCTGGGAATTGGCATAATTACCAGTGTATTTACAGCAATTTTTGTTACCAGATTAATGGTGGTTTTCTGGTTTTCAAAATATCGTCCCAAAAAGTTGAAGGTATAGGTTAAATCATGCGTTTGAAACTTGTACCTGCAGAAACCAACTGGGATTTCTTCAAATACACAAAATATACCCTGTGGGGTTCAATTGGGGCAATGGCTCTGTCGATACTGCTTCTTCTCGTGGTGGGATTGAACTTCGGCATTGATTTCCAGGGTGGAACAGTCATCCGAACCCAGAGCAAAGAGACTGTGGATATCGGTGAATACCGGGACAGCGTTACTGGATTGGGACTGGGCGATATTTCCATAACAGAAGTTTTTGACCCCACTTTTGATGAGGATCAAAATGTCGCTTTAGTAAGGATAAAGGTTCAAGGTGGTGATGAAGCTGTTACCAAGGAGACTTTGGAACTTGTTCAGGAAGCCCTCAGGGGTGTCGACCCGGATATGCAATTCCCCCTAGTCGAAAGTGTTGGTCCAAAGGTTTCCGGAGAATTAATTCAAAAGGCTGTACTTGCTGTACTTGCTGCCATTTTTTCTGTCCTGGTGTATATCTGGTTCAGGTTCGAGTGGCAATTTTCCCTTGGAGCTGTTGCGGCATTGGTTCATGATGTTATTCTAACCTTGGGTATCTTTAGCATTTTTCAAATCAAGTTTGATTTGGCCATTATCGCTGCCCTTTTGACCATTGTGGGTTATTCGCTCAACGATACAGTTGTTGTATTTGACAGGGTTCGGGAAAATCTGAGGAAATTCAAGAAGAAAAAACTGTTGGATGTCATGAATCTCTCGATCAATGGCACACTTTCAAGAACAGTAATGACCTCGGTAACTACCCTGTTGGCGTTGATAACGCTAATCATTTTCGGCGGTGATGTAATTAGGGGATTTGTTTTTGCTATGACCTGGGGCGTAATTGTAGGTACCTATTCGTCCGTATTTATTGCCGGGTTTGTATTGGTTAAACTTGGGGTCAAAAGGGATTGGTCAAAAACCGAGGATGTCGAAGCGACACAGTTCAAATCAAAGAATAGGTAAATAGATTTTTGGCATCTTTCTTTGGAGAGCTCTTACCTGAAGTATCCTTGCAAGGACTACTGATTTTATCAATAGGTGCCTTTATTGCAGGACTTGTAAGGGGTTTTTCCGGCTTCGGAACGGCAATGGTGTATCTGCCATTTGCGGGTTCGCAGTTATCTCCCGTTTGGGCCTTGACCTCGATGGTGATAATGGACCTGATTGCACCTTTAACCCTGGTGCCCAAAACACTCAAGGACACCTATCTTCCTGATATATACAAACTTGGTTTAGGGGCATTGATTACCTGTCCGATTGGGGTATTAGTTCTTGTACTCCTTGAACCGGAAATATTTCGATATTCAGTATCCCTATTGACGTTTGTTTTGTTGGTCCTACTGGTAATTGGTTTTCGTTACAGGGGTAAACTGACCGCTCCGCTAATTGTTGGTACTGGTGGTTTGGGGGGCTTTCTATCTGGAACTGTAGGACTTCCCGGACCTCCTGTTATCATGTTGTACATGGCTAGTACCCTGCCTGTTAAAACAATTAGGGCAAACAATTTCATATATCTTATTTTTGCCGATTTTCTATTGTTGGGTGTATTTGGCTTCAAGGATATTCTGGATTTCTCGGCTGTAATTATAGGTGTGATAGTAATGCTGCCTTATTTGACTGCTTTGTGGATTGGAACATATTTATTCGATTCTGAGAAGGAGAAGCAATACCGAAATATAGCCTATCTGATAATTTTCTTCTCAGCCCTAATCGGTTTGCCTATCTGGTACTGATTTCCAAAAGGCCTGGGTACAGCTACTAACCAGAAGCAACCCTATACATTACAAATTTTGTTTTATTGACAAAAGATATTGTCACTACCGGTTTAAATTTATACCAATACTAACAGTTTAAAATTGTACCACTATCTCTGGGGCGGATCCCCGTGACGGTGGTTCCCCGGGGAAAAATCTAATCTGCCTGCAACAAAAAAAATCGAGCAGAGGAGATTTTGCGATGCTAGCATTGGAGGATATTATGGATTTTCATCAGTTGAAACAAGAAGGAATGTCCCTTAGGGCCGATTGGTTTTAGTCAAGGTTCACAAGTCCCCGAATGGCGGTTTCGAACAGAATACGCTCTCTCTTTGCCGATTCAACGGGTCCGAATTTCTCCTGGGTAAGTGCATTCACCGTTCCAATGCAGAGAGTGGCACAGACAACGTTCAGTGCTTTCGCTGCTGCAAGCAATGCAGAAGTTTCCATGTCGATGGCAAGAACCGATTGCCGAACTAGTTTGCGTATGTTGAGATCGACCTGTCGAAGACCCTCCTCGTCTATGCCAAACATGTCGCGGTAGAAGGCGTCGAAGGTGGCATACCTGCCGACTCTGAATGCCTGTCCATTTGTTGTTGCGGATTCTTGAAGCGCTTTAACTAACGAGGCGTTTGCTGGATAGGGGGAACCGCTTTGCAAGTAAGCCGGGGAAGTACCGTCGAATCCAATAGCATCCCGGCTGATCATAAGATCACCTGGTTCGGCTGGACTGATATACATGGCAGTTCCGATCCGCAGAAACCGTGTGATACCAAGATCACTGAGTTCATGCAGTACAATCGTGGCAATGGGTGCACCCATTCCGTAAGCAGAAACGGTAATTTTGTGGCCCTCGAAATAACCATTTAACGTTTCAAGTCCTCTCTTCACCGGAAGAAACTCCGGATTCTCAAGATGTTCCGCAATGCGTCTTACCCGCCCCGGGTCGCCGACAAGAATGGCTCTGTCTCCGACCGCATCAGCTTTGTGTCCTAAATACCATGCACGCTTCATGGTTTCCACTCCGGCATACGGGTGATCAGTAGGTCCCGTGTGCTCAACAAGCCCTTCCGCAGAGCTTCGACCGGTGCTGTAAGCGATACCATTTCAGCGGCGATGAATCCACCTGCCAGTGTGTCCCCTGCACCTGTGGTATCGGCAATCGCCATCCGCTTAACCTCGACAGTATCGCACCGGCCTCCTGACTGTACCATGACTCCATTTACGCCGCCAGTTTCAATGATGATTGTATCACCTTTTGTTCGTCCGATCAGGTCGCGTTCTGCAGCATTGCAAAAAATCACGTTCGCTTGCTCGGAAAGATCGTTGCGCAAGTCAGAGGGATAGGCGTGAAGATCCCTCTTGAGTACCCAGTAAAGTCGGGACCGATCCGTTCGGTAGTGCAGAATGTCCTCCAAAAGATGCGGCGGACCCGCCGTGATACAAATGTGGCTTGCATCCCTGAGTATCTCCTTCTGCTGTGTGTTCAGACGCTCTTCGCCTGGAAATACGGGATCAAAGAGACAAGCGCAACTTTGGTCCGGCTGATAGGCTAGGATGGCGGTTGGTGTACAACGCCCGGGTAAAGTCGCGATCCCATCAATATTGACGCCCTTGGACGCAAGCTCCTGCTTGTATCCACAGCCCGCTTCGTCGTCTCCAACCCAGCAGATTGCATTCGATTTCTGTCCCAACTTTGCCGCCGCCACGGCTACATAGGCCGGACAACCGCCAGCCCTAGGCCAGCCAGATGGATCGCGACTGTTTATCAGGGTGGTTTGATCGCCGACGATACAACCTGCAAGTCCGACCACATAGTCGATGCTCGCATATCCGGTTACCGCAAGGTAAGTCATTCAATCAGTCCCTTCGCTTCGCTTGTTGTAACAAGATGCCCAAAATAGCGCTCTATATCCTCGAGGGATGCCTCAGCAAGATGCCGTCGGTTGGAATTGGTTGCATCCTTAACCACGTGGACCTCAAACCCGTACGCGAAGGCATCCTGCACTGTTGCTCGGACACATACATTCGTCTTGACCCCGCAGACAACCAGACGTTTCACCGATTGCTCTTGCAGGAAAAGTGCTAGCTCGGTTGCAAAGAAGGCACTAAAGCGACGCTTGACAATTTCGATTTCCTCGGCACCTGAACCTGGTCCAAAGCCAGAATAGTAACCGGCATCGAATTCGCCACTGACACAATGTATTGGAAGGTGCCTGTTCTCAAAGTCCTCGAAACCTTCTCGGTGTCGTTCAGCCACATGAACAACAAGGGTTCCGCATGCTCGTGCTCTTTCGATAAGTGCAAGGCAATTTGGCACCACAAATGGCGCTTCAGCATAAAATTGTTTCCCGTCCAGATGGAGAAACGAATTCTGCATATCGATGACGATGAGAGCTGTCTTCATTACATCTCCACCTTGGTCTTGCTGCTTCTCCATCCAGCCCAGCATAGCGCCAACATTACCATTAAATAGGGAATCGTACCAATTAGTTTCGGTGGCAAACCGGCTGTCTGCATGCGGATCTGTGAAGCATCAAGAAACCCGAACAACAGACAGACCAAGGCCGTTGGGATCGGTCTGTTACGACCGAAATAGAATGCCGCCAGGGCGATAAAGCCTCGTCCAGCCGAGAGGCCTTCGTTGAACAGCCCTATCGAGGCGAGGGCGAGATGGGCACCACCCAGGCCAGAATATGCACCCGCGATCATTGTCGAGATATCTTGCATGCGCTTAGGTGCGAGCCCCATGGCGTGGGCCACTCGGAGTGCGTTTCCGGTTGCACGTAACCGCAGTCCGAACCGAGTATTGGACAGCACAAACGGCAGAACGAATACCGAAAGCCAGGCAAAGAGTGTGATCGGTTCAAGACCTGCCAGCATGGGTCCGACAACCGGAATTGCCGAAACCTGATCGGGAAGGATCTTGGGCAGAAGTTTAACATCCGACATCCGCAACGTACCACTTGAGTTGAATGCCCAGCTCAATACGAATCCTATGAGTCCGGCGATCAGGAAATTCAAGCCAAGTCCGGCGACGATCATGTCAGCACGCATTCGGGTGATAGCAAGTGAGAACAGGAGGCCGACAAAAGCGCCGGAAGCTGCCGCCGTCAGGATGGCAATCAACCAAGATCCTGTCAGCGACGAAATGATGACTGCGACAAACGCACCTGTAAGTATTTTCGCTTCGAGCGCGATGTTGACAATTCCTGCATGCCTGTTGATTAGGCCGCCAATTGCTGCCAAGAGGATGGGCGTTGTCAGGATGATCGACGCCGACAGTATCTGGTCGATGATCATGAGATGGCCCGGCGTCGGAAGAGGGTGATCCGACCAAGTTCAACGACTGCAAAAATCATCACCGTCCCCTCAATGATGTTGACGATATCAAGTGGGATATCTGAAAAGAGTTGCACAGTCGTTCCGGCAGAAGCAAGTGCACCGAACAGGATTGCACCGAAAAGAATGCCAACGGCTGTATTTCGCCCGAGCAACGCTACTGCCATGCCGGTAAATCCGTATCCTGGAGAAAATCCCTCGGCGAAACGGTGAAGCTGCCCTAAAGCGTGCGATGCACCACCCATGCCCGAAACGAAACCTGATATAACCATGACAAGGATTATGGTGCCCGGAATCGAAATGCCGATCGCCCTAGCGAAACGCCGGTTCCTGCCGACAATGGCGTTCTCGAGGCCGGCAGGAGTCCTTTGGGTCCAGAACCCGTAGCCTGCCACAACGACAAGTCCCAAGATAAAGCCGGCATGCAGCGTCGAGGGAGGGATCAGCCTAGCTAGTTCAGCACTCTCGTGGATAAGTGGCGTGACGTTGTTTCCCGTCATTTCGGACAATAGTGGCCCATTTACAAGGTAGCCGGTCACTCCCAAAGCCACGAAGTTGAGCATAAGTGTCGTGACCACCTCCTCGATCTCGTAGCGCGCGAGCAGGTATCCTGGTACAACAAGCCAGAATGTACTCACCATCGCGGCAAGAGCGAAGCCAAGTGGTATCAGCATTGGTCCGAAAGTGGCGGGAAGAGCGAAACCAATGAAGGCGGCTCCAAGTCCTCCGACGATGAAAGCGCCTTCAACACCGACGTTGAAGACACCGGCGCGGAAGCAGATTGCCGTTGCCACACCAGTGAAAAGGAGTGGGGTGGCGGCCGACATAGTGGCGGCGAATCTGTTGGTCGAACCGAAAGCTTCGACTGCCATCAACGTGAAGACCATTAGCGGATTCTCACCAATGACCAGCAGTACGAGGGACGCGACCACTAAAGCCGCTATAAAGGGAAAGGTCAATGTAAAACCCTTTTCGAGCCACGCTTCACCGGCTGTCAGGAGAACTTTCTTCAGTTCACGCTGCATGAAGGTTTCCAGCTCCAGCCAGCATCATGCGACCAATGGTTGTGATATCAGCACGTTTTCTGGGCACTTCGCCAACAATACGACCATCGGTAATGACGTAGATTCGATCCGATAAAGCAATGATCTCGTCTAGTTCCTCCGAAACAAGCAGAACAGAGCCGCCTTCAGTGCGGATGTCAGCCAAGATGGAATGAATTGCCGCAATCCCCTTGAGATCCACTCCCCTGGTTGGCTGTGAAACGATCAGGAGAGTAGGATTCTGAGCCGTTTCCCGTGCAAATACCGTACGCTGCTGGTTGCCGCCCGACAAACTGCGCACTGCATCCCGCAGGGAGCCGAACCTTACGTTGAGCCGAGACAAGCGTTCCGCTGCCATTTGGCGCAGAGCAGCAGGAGAAATTGCAACACCCTTGCAGATCGGTGGTGTGTGCAGACTTCCAGCAGTAGCGTTGATTTCGATGCTTACATCCAGCGCCAAGCCCTCGTGCCTCCGGTCGGCACTGACATAGCCCATGCCACTTTCCCTGCGTATTTTGATTGTGGCGTGCGTGATATTCCGGTCCTTCAACATGATACGTCCCGATAACGTTTCACGCAGGCCGACGAGACACTCAACAAGTTCGGACTGTCCGTTTCCCGCTACACCTGCGAGCCCGACGATTTCGCCGAAACCGACGGTCAGGTTGATGCCGCGGAGCGGATGCGATCTTTCGATTGATGGTGCGCAGAGGGCTTCTACATCAAGCACGTTGTAAACGTGTTTCGACTTTCGTGGTTTCTCGAAAATCGGTTCCTCATGGTTGTACTCTCCTGCGACAACATGGCTCGCAATCTCCGCCATGTTGGTCTCGCTGATACGACGTGAAAACGTCACTTCTCCACGGCACATGACGGTTACCTTGTCTGCAAGAGCCATTACCTCCCTGAGTTTGTGGCTGATGAAAAGGATGGTCGTACCTCCTTCGCGCAGTTGTCGAAGTAGCTCGAAGAGGTCATTGACCTGTTGCGGTGCCAGGACCGAGGTCGGCTCGTCCATGATGAGCACTTGTGTGCCGCGACGCAGCAAACGGATTATCTCGACGTACTGCTGGATGTGGACAGGTGCCGTTCCTGCTCTCCGGTCCCAGTCAATCCTGATGCCAGCCTGTGCAGAAAGGGCATCACCGGAAGCACGTGCTGAATTCCAGTCAATACGTGCAACCGCCCCCTTGACCGGTTCGTCTCCTAAAACAAGATTCTCGATCAACGTAAGGTCTGGAGCCAACATAAATTCCTGGTGAATCATGCCGATTCCGGCAGCGAAAGCTTCGCGTGGACCGCTGAACCGGCGTGGTTCATTGTTGACCAAGATTTCACCTGAGTCCGGCTGCTCGATACCTTGCAGGATCCTCATCAGCGTTGTTTTACCTGCACCATTTTCGCCAACGATCGCGTGAATCTCCTGTGGTGCAACTGTCAGTGAGACGTTTCGGTTTGCCTGGACCGTTCCGTATGACTTGTTCAGTCGAGTGGTACCAAGGCGGACGGTCACCGTTTTGTCTGATCCACGGATCATTGTGGCTGCAGAATCCACTGGACTTCCGACTTTCAATAGATCAGCCAATTGCCTTGAGGTTTAGCTGTGGTTTTCCAGTCCTACTTGAAGAAATCGGGATACCCCTGCATTGACACGTCCCAGACGTCGATTTTGCCTGCGACCACGTCGGCCTTCAATGCCTCGACCTGAGCGATGTAGGATGCCGGAATAATGTCCTTGGTATGCTTCATCTCTGACAATCCGACGCCGCCCTGAGCAAGCCCGAAGTGCATAATCTCGCCTCCAGGGAACTGCATCGATGCATAGCTATCGATGATCGTCTCCACGGCCACATCAACACGCTTGATCATGCTTGTAAGCACATTGCCGGGTGCCATGCTGTCCTGATCGGTGTCGACACCGATTGCATAGCGACCTGCAGACTTGGCAGCCTCAATGATCCCAATGCCTGTTCCACCAGCGACCTGATACACAATGTCCACGCCTTCATCGAACATGGCTTGTGCCATCTGCTGACCCTTTGCCGGGTCGCCGAAACTTTCGGCGTATGCGACCTTTACTTCAATGTCCGGATTGATCGCAGTGGCTCCCTGGATGTAGCCGGCGATGAACTTGTCGATTCCGGGTGACTTCCTGCCACCGATCACCCCGATGATAGGATCGGCATTGATGCCGGCAATCGAAGTGTCGGTTGTAACTAGGGCTGCCAATGCACCGGCAAGAAATGAGCCCTCGTGTTCTGCAAACACGACCGAGGCGATGTTCTCTCCATCGCGGGTTTGGTTCATGATCACCCATTTCGTATCGGCATAGTCCTGAGCGACCTTTTGCATCGGCTCTCCATGGATCCACTCGAGGCTGATTACCAGGCCGAATCCACCCTCGGCAGCGCGACGCATAATTTCCTCACCCTGTGCTGCAACATCCTTGGATTCGATGGTGCGCCCTTGGACACTGTTGTTTTCGACTCCTGACTGAAAGCCGGCATATGCGGTGTCATTCCAAGATCCGTCTCCTAGTCCGCCTTGTGCAATGATCAATGCGACGGGTGCCATATCCTCTGCAATCACTGAACATGTGCCCATGCCAAGTGCCAGCACGCTTGCCAGTATAAATTTTTTCAACATCAGTTTTCTCCTTCTTTTTTAGACAATTTTCCTACCGGATAGCGGGAATGCATGCCAGTAGGTTCTACATCTACGCTGTGTGACTCGACGAGTCGCACATCGTAGGAATAGAATTCGCTGAGATAAACGGCTTCCACTGCCTCTACGAGCAGGCCGGTTGCGTCGTAGCTGCGTCTGAAGATCACCATCACCGGAGTAATCTCCTCCACTTGCAAGTGCTCAGCATCCTCGGGGCCTGCGAGCCGGGACGAGATACGTTCATGCGCTTCTACAACTTTGAAACCACCCGTTTCCAGTGATTTGTAGAGTGAGAAATCAGGATCGTTTCTAAGTTCTTCTCCGAATTCGCCAAACGGCTTCAGATTGTTCGCAACCGTCTGCGGGATGATTGAGCGGTGAACTGCGTAAGGCACTCCTTCAATGTTGCGTAGACGTTCAATATATATTGCTGGCGTATCGCAGTGGAACTGCCGCGCCCGTCCTTGCGATGCTTGCTTGAATGCAAGTAATACCTGTTGTGATTTCAATCCTTTTGCTGATGCCGATTGGGTGAAGCTTAAGAGCTTACCAGACTGGCGTTGCAACGACGGTCTGGAAACAAAACTCCCGATTCCCTGTCGGCGATGAATGATCTCATCCGCCACCAGTTTCTCGATGGCCCTGACGACCGTGCCGCGACTGACGCCATTGGCCGAACATAGTTCAGATTCGCTGGGAAGCCGATCACCGGGCTTGAATTCTCCATCCAGTATCCGCCGACGCAGAACATCAGCAAGGATAATGTAACGAGGGGGATATGAAAATTGTTCCATAACAACAGGATAGCATGATCAGTCGACTAGTCAAGTAAAATCTTGCAGAAAGATCCAGTAATCCCTGTTAAAATCCTGTTTCCCCATAAATAAGGGCTATTCCAACATTGTCGGAATCAGTTTTGGTAAGCCCTTGCAAACAGGTTTTTGCCAATTTTGAATGATTCGGTTATCATCTGTTTCAACAAAAAATTTTACAAATAATAATTACGAGCAGTTTCATGACCTATCACACCCTTCGGCGTCACCTGTTCCTAAAGGGTATCCTTGATGGTGTCTTTTTGGTTTTCAGGAAGGTGTTGCTTTTCAACGAGGGCGATCGCACTTAAATCTCAAAATGCCTTTTTGCATGAAAATCAATTCATTTTGGGGGTATTCACGAATGAATTTGGTTTCATATTCTTATTTTGAAGTCAATCACCTGAAATTTTATACGATGTTCATTTGATATATCTGAGAATCACTCAATAACATTCATGCCTAATCTCAAGTGCTATAGCCCTGTCCTTCAAATATGGTCAAATCACGAATTGATGTTGTACGAGGCATAAAATACCTTGTATAATTTGATAAGCTTAAAACCGACTAAATTTTGACCCGGTTTGAGGAATGAATGCAAAGGTATCATAGTCTTGATTTTCTAAGAGCTTTCGCAATGCTGTTGGGATTAGCTGTTCATGCACCTCTAATTTATTACTATCCAGGTGTTGCCGCAGAACTCGGGATCAAGAATATACAAGAGCCAGAATTATGGGTGTGGCTTATGTTGGGGTTCATTACAAGTTGGCGAATGCCTTTGTTTTTCCTTCTTGCTGGCTTTTTTTCCATTCTGGTTATTCAAAAAAGAGGCTCACGCAGGTTTTTGGGTGATCGTATGGTAAGAATTGGCATAACATTGTTGTTGTTTGCTTTTTTGTACGATTACACCGATGGAAGGCTGGATTTCACCTTGGGGCATCTATGGTTTCTGTATTATTTACTGTTCTTTTGCATGATCTTCGTAATTTTGTACCATTTTCCTCGCTTCAAGGGTCTTTATTCCAAACAACTGTCATCAATATTGCTTCTTGTCATCGCATTGTGTTTAATTTTGACTGTACCACTTGCAGGTTTGCTCAATGTCAATTGGGACCCTTATACCTTTCTTTCGCCACCTGAAAGGTATGGGGACATAAAACCCGGCAATTTTGTTTACTATCTTGCTTATTTTCTTGCAGGGACAGTACTCTATGCAAATCAAAAAATCTTCACCTTGATGGCTAGAAACAAACCCCTTCTATCAATAGCCTTTTTTGCAATTGTGGTCATGATACTGCAATTGGTTGTGGAAACGGATTTCAGATTGCATTTAATGCTTAAGGGAATGAGTTCACTATTTTGGTGTTTGTTATTCATCGGTCTCGCCACAAAAACGATACTATCCCGAAATGCCATTCTTGATTGGCTCGTTGAACTATCTTATCCAATATATCTTTTTCATCTACTAGCCATAATCGTACTCAGTGGAGAGTTTTACAAAGCGGGTTTTAGTCAAGTGAATGTATTTCTGCTTTCAATTGCTTTTGGTTTTGTATCAAGTGTCATCATGTATTACCTGTTCGTTAAATACACTCCCCTCAGTTGGCTGATTAATGGTTATCATAAATCATACCTTAAGTTTAATCCCAGGAAAATCTGATAATGGGTAAGAAAACAACTGGGTCGTTGGGTGGAATTTGATGCCCAATTGGAATATGAATTCAGGCGGTATTTCAATCCAGCTTAATCGGATTTTGAAATTGATGAATGGTTGACTGACAAAACCTTGGGTTTTGCTCTTACAACAATCTGGAAAAAAATGTTGAAAAGGTTATCTAATCTTAATAGGCAGTAGTTTCGAATTTTAGTTAGGAGAAAAGTATGACATTTAAATTACCCGAACTTCCCTATTCACATGGCGACCTTGCCAATGGAGGTATGTCCCAGGAGACTTTGGAATATCACCACGGTCTACATCATAATGCCTACGTGGAAAACGGAAACAAGTTGATTGCCGGGACCGAATGGGAAAACAAATCACTTGAAGAAATAGTGGTCGGTACCTATCAAAGTGGAGCCGTTGCTCAGAATGGTATTTTCAACAATGCGTCCCAACACTGGAACCATTGTCAGTTTTGGGAAATGATGGGACCAGAAAATTCGGCGATGCCATCCGAACTGGAATCAGCCATCGTCGATAATTTTGGTTCAGTGGATTCTTTCAAGGAAAACTTTGTAGCATCTGGTGTTGGACAATTTGGTTCCGGCTGGGTCTGGCTGGTCAAGGATAAAGATGGATCCCTCAAAATAACCAAAACCGAGAATGGGGTTAATCCTCTCTGCTTTGGACAAACTGCCATGCTGGGATGTGATGTCTGGGAACATTCCTATTACATTGATTTCAGAAACAAGCGACCGGCTTATTTGACCAATTTCCTTGATAACCTTGTCAATTGGGAAAACGTGGCAAGCAGGATGTAAATTTAAATCAAACCCTTTCCAACATAAGTCATAATCAAGATGAGAGAGGGTAGCAAGGGTGTACTGGCCATGGCTTTGGCCAGTACAATTTGGGGATTCACCGGATATTATTTCAAGTTGCTTGACCAGGCGTCCCATTGGGAAGTTTTGGCCCATAGAATTTGTTGGTCACTGTTAACATTCCTGTTAATTATATTCCTTCGAAAAAAGGTCAGGGAATTCCTGTTACTGCTATTTTCCGACATACGAACCACAATCAAGTTCTTTTTCGGTAGTACGATGATTACCTTGAACTGGATAATATTCCTGTTTGCTGTTCAAAACGGTTATGCCACCGAAGCAAGCCTGGGGTACTTTATTTTCCCTCTCACAGCTGTCCTGGTGGGATCCATTTTTCTGAAGGAAAAATTTACACGTTGGCAGTGGATTGCTTTGGGAATAGCAACTATAGGGGTGGGAATACTGACAATCAGCAAGGGGGTCCTCCCCTGGATACCATTAAGTTTGGCAATTACCTTCTTGGCATACGGTCTTGTAAAGAAAAATCTGACAGTAGATCCTATCATGTCCGTTACGACTGATGTACTTCTTGTAGCGCCTATTGCCTTCGGTTTTTTGGTTTATGTACATTTGTTTGGTGTCGAGGTAGTGGATGCCAAGTCGGTTGGTTTTTTTGGTATCGATCCCTTTTATACAGCCATGTACTTATTTTCCGGCTTGTTTACTGCAGGACCCTTGATCCTGCTCACCTATTCGACGTCTCGAATAAAATATACCGAGGTCGGATTGATCCAGTATCTCAACCCAACCTTGCAGTTTCTGCTGGCAACTCTTGTTATCGGTGAGGTTGTTTCCAAAGCAACGTTGTTATGCTTTTGCTTTATCTGGATAGCACTTGCTATCTATTCGTTTGAGCAACTGCGCCTTGAAAGGGATTCCCGTAATCGAGATATCAAATCAGGCAAAGTTTTTTCAACCGAATAGAGTTTTTGACTATCGGCATCGGCGAATTCATTATCGACAATGTTATCCACCAGATTTGGAATATTATCCCAATAACCCTCAAAACTGAAGAGTATTACAGGTTTGTCATGCCATCCTAGTTGTTTCCAGGTCAACACTTCAAAAAATTCTTCGAGTGTACCGATACCACCCGGTAAAACGACAATGGCATCGGAACAGTTGAACATAACGCTCTTTCGTTCCTGAATGGTTGTTGTCTTGATGGTATAATAAAGATTGGGTAGAACCTCTTCCGGAAAACGTGAAGGTATAACACCTATAACCTTTCCCCCGGCATCTATTGCAGCTTGGGCAACTGTTCCCATTAATCCGGAACTTCCGGCGCCATAAAGCAAGGTCCAACCCTCAGAGGCGAATGCCGAGCCGATCTCTTGTGCTATTGTGACAAACCCAGTTTTTTTACCTGGTCTTGAGCCGCAGAACACACATATGGTTCTTTCGGTTTTTGTGATTTTATTCTTTTTCATATTTATTATCTGTTAAATGGTGTAATTAGGTCAGGTAAGATTATTTTGCAAAATGTATGTAACACACCAAAGGGTATAAAGAATTAGAGCATGGCAGACAACTCATCCTACTCAAATAGAAATATTGTAATTGGGATTATTGCCCTTGTTATAATTATGCTTCTGGTATTTTTCCTGACAAGGGAGCAGGAAGATTTGGTCACACCACCTGAAGAACCTATTGCTACTGAACCTGAAGAAGTATCCGAACCTGAAGTAAAGGAAGACCAGGCCGGAGAGGAAACCGTTGAATCCCAACCCACTGAGGAACCTGCCGCGAAAGAGCCTGTGGAAGTAAAGGAGGAAGATCCAGCACCTGAGGAAGAAGTTCCGTCCAAAGAAGGGACAACTGGGGAAGTATCCGAACCTGAAGTAAAGGAAGATCAGGCCGGGGAGGAAACAACAGCCCAGAATGAGGTTGTAGAGCAAGAAGAGATATCCCAGGATGTGTCCGAACAGGAAGCTGAAGCCGTATCCGAATTGGAGATTGATGGTAAGGAGGTTCCCCTGCAAATTATTCCACCAACAATTGATGTAGCCAACTTCTCCAGGGATGGCGCATCGGTAATTGCCGGAAGGTCTTCACCTGAAATACAGGTAAGGGTTTTGGCAAATTCCATTTCGGTGGCTGAGGAAAAGACAACCCCTAGTGGTGAATTTACCGCAATTTTTTCATTGGAATTATCTCCTGAGCCAATCGAGATAAAGTTGGCAGCGGTTTCACCCATCGATGGGTCGCTGGTTTATTCCAGGGAAACTCTTTTCGCGATGCTGCTCGTAGATCAGGATGAAAGTGGGGCCGATAAAATCGAACAGATTCAGATTGCCGAGTTAGAGGAAGGCATTGTTGTAAGTTCTCCTGATAACGAACTTTTACTTGAGGTTGTTACCTATGAGGATAGTGGTAAAATCAGCCTCTCTGGTAGTGGAGACCCAGATAACGAGGCAAGGATTCTACTGGACGGAAATCTCATTCAATCAGAGGACATTACCGAAGAAGGTAAGTGGACAACTGAATTGAGTGAAGTCGAGCCTGGTGACTATTTCCTGACAATTGATGAAGTGGGTGATGAAGGGAAGGTGGTTGAAAAGGTAGAAACCCCACTGAGGATTGAACCACCTGAACTTGCCATGGAAGCACAAGAGAAAATTCAGGAAAATCCAAAACTGGCAACCCTTGTTACAGTGCAAAAGGGATTTACGCTATGGGGTATTTCCAGAAGAAATTATGGGCTGGGCAGACTATATGTAAGAATCTACAATGCCAACAAGGATCAGATTGATGATCCTGATTTGATTTACCCGGGTCAGATATTTGTCGTACCAGTTGGTGATAGTGAAACAACAGCCCCACTGAAATAGAAATTGCAAAATCCAGGCTGGATAAGCCAACCTGAATATTCAATATACCTAATCTAATTTATTGGTTGGATTGTCCTCGGGCTCAACATCGAATTCATCAACAGAACCGGTCTCACCTTCAATGATTTCCCCTGGTGTAGGTTCAATCGCCTTGTTGTCCTGGGGCAGGGGCAGGAGAACCTGTTGAAATTGATCCCAGTCAATATTGATTTGAGGTAAGGATCCTGCCGCAATCCTCAATTTCCGGTCTAGGGAAATGCGACTCTTGGGACCCAGAACCAAAGCTGTCAGGGAATTGGAAGATGCATAGGCACCCTTGGTCAACCAAATCCTTATGGCAAGCATGGCTGGTGTGAAGGCAAGGGTTAGAAGGACTGAAGTACCAAGACCAAAGACAACCGCTGTGGCCAATGGCTTCCACCAGATTGAATTCGGCGAATCGATCAAATAACCTCCATTGGCAAAATCAAAGGATATTCCCAACATCATTGGAGTAAGACCCGCCATTGTAGTTATTGTTGTCAGAAAAACAGGTCTGATTCTGGCCTCTACTGTTCTGATGATTGCTTCAATCCGGGGCATGTAACTTGAGTATTCATTGTAGGTGTCTATCAAAACAATATTGTGATTAACGACAATGCCAGCCAGGGAAACAATTCCAGTACCGGTCATGATAATTGAGAATGGCTGGTTCATCACCTGCATTCCGATTAGAACACCGGTAATTGATAAAACGACAGCAAAGAGTACAAGAATTGAATTATAGAAGCTATTGAACTGGGCAAGCAATACCCCAAACATCAACCCCAAGGCACCAATGAAGGCAAATAACAGGAATGTTTGGCTTTCGTCCTGTTCAGCCTGATCGCCTGTCCATTCCCAATTTAAGTTTGGATCTGATCCAAATGTTTCCTCCAGCCATTTATCCAAATAGGCAACCCGTTCGGTCGGTGTAATTGCCTCTCCAAACTCATTGACAAGATCAGGTGTGAGGCCAGCACTGATTGTGATAAATCTGTCACCATCATGGCGTTGAACCTGATCCAGTTGCTGTACCGGTTCAAAAGTAAGGAAATTTGATACGGGTATCAAACCGTTAACCGTTCTGACCCTGAGAGTTTCAAGTGTAGTAAGTGTTCTGAATTCCTCTGGGAAACGGACCCTGATATCAATTTCATCAGTCAGGTTATCCATTCGAATGGTATCCAGAACAACCCCACTTGTTGCCATCCTGATCATGGACCCAACCGAAGCCACATCCGCTCCGAACCTGGCTGCTTTGTCCAGGTCAATATCGATTTGCCAGTCAATTCCTGGCAAGGGTCTGGTATCCTCAACAAAAATCAGGGCTTGGGTTTCTTCAAACTTGGACTTGACGATTTCGGTTTTTTCAAGCAGATCTTCCCAACTTGAGCTCTTTATCCTGAGATTGAGTGGTTTTCCCTGCGAAGGCCCCTGGGCCACCAGGTTGGTATTTGTTCTGATGCCTGGAATTTGAAGCATGATATCTTCCAGCTTTTCGATGATCAACCGACTGTCCTGAACAGATTCACCCATTGATTGCCGCTCTTCCCATGGATTGAATTCTATTTGAATCTCCCCAACAGAATCGACGGGGTCCTGGTCAGTGACCCTGAGACCTACATCACCGGAGAATGAAAAAATTGAGCCAATTCCCTCAGTGTCCATGATTTCCTTTTCCACCGAGGTAACAAGAAAATCCTTTTCAATCAAGCTCAAGTTGCCTCGGGCAAGAACATTGATGCCTATCATGTCAGGCTCGGCATCGACAAAGAAATTGACACCATAATTGTTTTTGGAGTAACTCATGAAGGTAGCTGTAACAAAAGCCAGAGTACCGGCTATCACTACAATCGGCATGATCGGGTTTCCGACGATCAGTTTGATTATTACTCCCACAATGGTTCGTGATGATCTAGCTGAACTGTAAACGGGAACTTTTTTCCGAAAGACTGATCCCATCAAAATGGACATCAACATGACGCTGAGACAAAACCCCAAACCGTTGAGGAAAAGGGTGATCAAGGAAGCGTCTGACTTGTCCATGAAGGAAAGAGTGGTGGTTACCAGCGATGAGCCGGAAAAAACAACCAGGACAATCGCAATGCAAGTGAGAAATATGCGTAAATAGAAATTCAGGTATCTCAACAAATCCGTCAGTTGGCTCAGTTTGACTGATATTCTGCCGGCCAATCCGCCGACAACCGGCAGGAAGACAAGGGCAACAACCATGGAGGCAGAAAGTACGAAAATCAGGGTTATCGGCAAGGTTCCCATGAACTGGCCTGCCATGCCGGGCCAGAACAGCATGGGCAGAAATGCACATAAGGTGGTTGCCGTTGATGAAATGATGGGCCAGAACATTCTTTTGGCAGCACTTGTATAGGCGTTCATTGGCCCTACACCTTCACGAATCTTCTTGTCACCCAATTCCACGACAACAATGGCACTATCGACAAGCATTCCTACCGACAGGATCAATCCAAACATGACTATGTTGGATATTGAAATACCCAAAACGGCTAGGAAAATGGAGCAGAGGAGAAAGGATGAGGGAATTGCAAATCCCACTAGCAGGGCAGATCTAAAACCAAGCGATGCCAAGATGACGATCATGACCAGGGCGACGGCAGTGAGAACCGCCCCTTCGAGACGCGAAATCATACCCTGTGTGTAGAAACTTGAATCCTGTACAAAATCCGCAGTAACGGATTTTCTTAATTCTTCAGGAAGGGTTTCCATGAACTTTCTGGTTTCTTCCTTTACCAGATCGGCGGTGTCAATTTCATTTGTACCACGGCGCTTGACGATTTGAAGACCAAGTGTAAATTCACCGTTATAACGGGCATACCCGGTCCGGTCTTCGAAGTTCAACCTTACTTCACCAATGTCTCCAACGGTAATGACCCGGTCCCCATTGATTTTTATCGGGAGGTTTTCAACATCGGAGGGGGTTTGGAATGAAGAAGGTATCTTTACGGCAAAGGAACCCTTGTCTGTTTGAATGTCCCCTGCTGCAACAAGCTGGTTGTTTCGGGTAATTACGGCGTTGAGTTCATCAGCTGTTATACCAAAAGCCTCCAGTCTGAATGGATCTATGATTACCTCGATCATTTCCTTTCTGTTGCCGGACAAACCAACCTCAAGTATGGGAGGAAGCGCTTCTATTTTATCCTTAAGGGCTTCACCAATCTTCTGAAGTGACCTTTCTGGAATTTGACCCGCCAAAACAATTACCAGAATGGGGAACTCGGCGAAACTGAATTCGTTGATACTTGGTTCATTGGCACCAGGGGGAAATTCGGCTTGGGCTTTATTGACCTTTTCCCTTATATCGGCAAGAGTGGAACTTCGATCTAATCCAAACTCCAATTCGATAATAACCCCGGCATATCCTTCCGAGGCTGTGGAGTTGATATTTTTTAAACCTTTGAGATCCGAAAGATTATCTTCGAGTGGCTTGACCAAAAGTTGCTCGCTATCTTCGGCTGATATACCCTGAAAGGGTACAGAAACAAAATAGGCTGGGATGGTAATGTCAGGTGAACCCTCCTTGGGGAGGTTTACATAGGCTGCAATTCCGGCCGTAATGGAAAAGATCACCATCGCAAAAATCATGCTCGGGTGTTTTGCAGACCAATCGACTACCCCTTTCATAAGGTATTCTCCCTATAGGTGACTGCAACTTTTGTCCCATCGACAACAAATTCTTGACCTACCACAATTATATCAACCCTCGGAGGCAGTCCCACTACCCAGGCACCATAAGGTGAATCGAGCAGCAAATCAACTTTCCGGAACCTGACTATGTCGTCGACAACGGTACGAACACCCAATTCACCAGTATTATCAAGGGTCAAGGCTGATTGGGGAATTAAATGGGCCTGGTTCTTATTGGCAAGAATTGAAATTTCTGCAGTCAATCCGTCTCTGATGCCCAAATCACTGTTGTCAACAGTAATCTCCACCTTGAAAGTTCGGGTGCTCTCATCTGCAGATCGGGAAATAAAGGTAACCTCTCCGGTTACGTTCCGCCCCGAAATCAATCTGGCCTGGGCAGGATTGCCAATTTGCAACTTATCCACATCGCTCTCGGAAACAAAACCGACTATTCTGATTGGGTCAAGTTGAATGATGGTTGCACAAAGGGAACCAGTCTGGAGCAGGGATCCAACTTCCGCGGCATCAGTTTCCAAAAGACCGTCAAATGGCGCTCTAATCGTTAATCTGGAAATTTCCTTTTCGGCACGTTCGATCGTAGCAAGTGTTGCTTGCAAAACTGCTTGCGCCGATGTCTTGTTGGCTTCTGATCCCAAACCTCCATCGGCCAACTTGGTGGCTGTCACGGCATTGATTTCTGCCGATTTCAATTGGGCTTGGGCTTCTTCCAATACAGCCAATCTTGTTCCTGGATCCAATTCGCAAAGTATATCACCTCTGGATACATTCTCACCTTTTCTGAATGGTTCAGAGATGACGAGACCTGTAGTTTCGGATTTAACATCAACATATCTGGCTGCCCGTGTTGTACCGGTAAGGGTGATTGAGGTATCAACCATTTCCTGCTCAAAGGTCGTTGCCACTACATTCACGGGCTTAACTTCAACCATCGCCAGCTGATCCTGTTCCTGATCTTCGACTGGTTCTTCAAGTTGAAGGTTCTCTTCCTCGGTTGAGGAAAAACCAATCAGGCCCCTTAGGAGGTCTCTTTCGACTACAAATAAATAAAGTAATCCAGTAACCAAAAGAGCAATTAAAATTGAAAAAATACGCATATTACTTTTGCTTACGTACAATCCCTAAACAAGGACAGGCTGTAAAATATAAATTTTTTACTAATTTTGACAATGATACAGGCAGTCCTTCAGATTTAAACTGAAGATAAATTGACAACTTAAATTTAGGCCAAAAATTAGCAGGATATGTTTGTAGTATGGCAATTCCAAAGTTAAACAAATTGATTATTCTATAACTTAAACTATATCTCATTTGTTGCTACTATATCAAATATCTGTGAACTTTAACGCTTTATAGAACGAGGGAAATCTTGAGTAATTCAGAATCATTCATCGAGGAAGTATCCAGTGAGGTCAGGAGAGACAGATTATTCTCCCTATTTAAGAAATGGGGATGGATAGGGGCTCTTATCATCGTGGTTGTTGTTGGTTTTGCCACCTATAGGGAAATCCAAACCCATAATTTCGAAACAACTGCCCAGGATTTGGGAAGTGAGGTCGTAACTGCTCTCAATGAGGAAGATCCTTCGGATCAAATAGGTGCCTTGAGGCAAATCCAGGCTGACGGACCAGATGCCAAGGCCATTGTGGATTTCTACTTGGCTGAACTCTACCAGCAAAACGATAACACCAGGGAAGCGTTGATTACCTTGGAAAGTCTTGCTGGTGATGATGAAGTATCAATTGTTTACAGGGATTTGGCTGAAATAAAGGCTATTTTACTATCCGAGGGCTCAGTCCCATATGATGACTTGATATCAAGACTGGATGCTCTGTCCATTTCCGGTTCGCCATTTCGTACAATTGCCACCGAATTGAAAGGGTATTACCTGATAGGTTCATCGGAGGAATCCTCCAATCAGGAGTTGAGACAGGAAGGCTTGTCGGTCCTTAGGGAGGTGTATGCCGATGCTGAAGCATCAGCCAATTTAAGGTTTAGAGTAAGTCAGTTTTTGACGGCACTCGGTGAGGAAACGAGTATTCAGAATTAGGTTTTCTGCAGTATACGGTTGGATTTAGGGGATTTTCTACGTGTTTGACAAAAAGGTTGTAATTGGGATTTTGTCCCTTTGTGTTCTGGTTGGTTGCAGCCAAAAGGAGGAAATTCTCGCTGGCTACAGAATTGACATTGAGCGTCCCTTGACTGAATCAGCTGAAATAGTTTCCGAACTTGATGGGGCGACAACCGGCAGTTTGCTTGTCAACAATCCGATACCTGGATCCAAACCATTTGATGCACCCCCGACAGTAGACCTGACCGAATGGACACATGTCAATGCCAATCCCCAGCATAATCCGGGAAATCTGGGAATTGATGGTAGATTGGCCCCGATCTGGCAAAGAAATTTCGGAGTGGGAAATACCTTGAGAAACAGACTTGGTTCATCCCCAGTAATTGCCCAAAACAGGATTTTCACCATGGATGCCGTGTCTAACGTCAGGGCATATGATACCAGCGGGAACCTGATCTGGGGAGCCTCACTTGGATCAGATATCGATGAAGGAGAAGCTTCCAGTGGCGGGTTGGCCTATGGGGAAGGCTTGCTCTTTGCAACAACGGGATTTGGTAACCTCCATGTACTTGACCCGGACACGGGAGGCGTTTATTGGACACAGGAATTTGATGCTCCTGCAGTGTCATCTCCGACCGTACATAATGGATTGGTCTATTTGATTACACTGGACAGCAAGGCTTGGGCATTGGATATAAGAAATGGCCGATTGAATTGGAGTCTTGAGAGCACAGGTGGCATTGCGATGGTTGCAGGTGACACCAGTCCGGCAATTTCAGGCAATGATATAATACTTCCCTTCCCATCAGGTGAGGTTGTAAGTGCAAATGCCAAAAATGGTAGTGTCAATTGGCGTGAATATATCAGTGGCAGCCGGAGAACAAATCCAAGTTCAACACTGATCGGGATTTCCAGTTCGCCCGTCATTGCCAATAATCAGATTTATCTGGCCAATCAAAGTGGCAGTACCGCTGCCCTGAATCCATCCAGTGGGAACACCAGATGGTTGGCATCCGATGGTTCATACAACCCGCCTCTTCCGGCAGGAGATTCCGTATTTTTGGTAACTGACAATTTCGAATTGGTCAGGCTCGATGCAGCAACTGGTTTGAGAATCTGGGCTACTGATCTTCCTTCCTTCAAGGCAGAAAAACCCAGAAGGAGAAAAGAGGTTTTTGCCCATTTCGGCCCATTGCTTGTTGGGGGTGAATTAGTGGTTGCTTCCAGTGATGGCTTGATCCGCTTTTTTAATCCTGAAACAGGAGAGGTCGCTAGGACGATTGCTATTCCAGGAGGTGCAACTTCAGCACCAATTGTTGTTAACCGGACGATGTATCTGAAGACTTCCAACGGAATCCTTTACGCCCTGAATTAGCAATCTTGGTATTGTACCAAGCCCCACTATACGGAATAACTTTTTGGATAGGCTCGGAATAAGGAAAATGTGGCTATCTGCCTAATTACCATACCAACTTTCCCATTTGATTGATTATCAATCGGTTTTACAAGTACTAAATGAATCCCCATTTCAATTATACAGAAGTTTAATTCTATGGACATAAGCCTTTCAATTGTCGGACGGCCAAATGTCGGCAAGTCGACGCTGTTCAATCGCCTGGTGGGGAAGAGAACCGCGATCGTCAATAATTCTCCTGGGGTAACACGGGATTTCCAGGAGGGAAAATCAGTGGCACATGGCATGTCACTCAAGGTTATTGACACCGCTGGTTGGGATACACGTCCTGAGAGTGAGTTGGATGAAAATATTTTTCGCATGACTCGCAAGGCCTTGGAAAATTCCACGGCCTTGCTGTTCACGGTTGATGCCCGGACCGGAATACTGCCTGTTGATCTTGAAATTTCCCAACGCCTGCGAAAGCAGGACCTTCCTGTCATTTTGGTTGCCAATAAGTCCGAAAGCAGGATTCATGATTGCTTTGAAGCTGATGTACGTAGGTTAGGGTGGGGAGAACCGGTTTACATTTCGGCCGAACACGGTACCGGAATAAGC
>CAZHIL010000523.1:0-2582 GCA_964532985.1 uncultured Albidovulum sp.
ATTGATGATATGAAACCTTGTCTTATCTGATGGCTATCTGAATGACAGGTTTTTTATTGTAAAAGTCCAGGCAGAATTTCCTTGTTGCCTTGCCTAAAATATCCTTTAGCTTGGATTCATTCGCCAATTGTTGTTTGGTGGATTGGTTCAGCTTGGTTAAGATTATTGAAATTAATTCCTTCTGAAACTCCCCAAATGCATCCGAGTTGAGACCCGAGCACTGTACTATTATTCCTTCCCGGTTGAACCTGCCGGATTTTCTTGACAGAAAAATCGAAACAAGACCATTATGTGCCATTCGCAATCTTTCCCTGATGGTATCACTTTTGAATCCAACAACATCATTTCCATCAATACACAATCGTCCTATTTGTTCTTTTTCCGAATCAAGTAATTTCCCCTCGAGTACATCAACCATCGAACCATTGGGCGCTACGATGGCATTGAAGCCAGCGTTAATGGCAATCTCAGCGTGCATCTTCAAATGCCTGTATTCCCCATGCATGGGGATAACCAGATTTGGCACAACGAGTTTATGGAGCTTCTCCAAATCTGTTTTGTTGGGATGTCCTGATACATGATAAAGACCCGAAGATTCATCAATGATATTGACACCCAATTCCGCAAATCGATTTTGTATTTTGCTTATGGCTACTTCATTACCGGGAATGGTCTTGGAAGAATAAATGACCGTATCACCCTGTTTTACCCTTAATCCTTTGAAAGAACCGCCTGTGGACAATTGGGCCGTTGCAGCCCTACCTTCGCCCTGACTACCAGTTGCCAAAACAAGCAGGCTGTTTCTTGGCAAATTTCGTGCCTGTTCAATCGAAACCTGGTTTGGTAACTCTTCCAAAATTCCTACATCGATTGCATGCGATACCAACCTGTTCATGGCTCGCCCCAGCAGGACCACATTCCGTCCACAAAGTTCGGCTGCATGAGCTATCTGGTAAATCCTGGCAATGTGTGATGCAAATGTCGTGGCAATCACCATCCCTTCACATTCCCGTATAAGTTGATCAAGATTTGTACCAATCGATGCCTCGGATCTGCCTTTTCCGGGAGTCATGGCATTGGTGGAATCACATATCAGCGCAAGAATCTTCTCGCTGCATATTTCCTCCCACAATTCCTCTTCAAAGGACTCGCCAATAACCGGATCATGATCTAATTTGAAATCACCGGTATGTATAATTCGTCCATCGGGTGTATCAATAAGCAGGCTGGAGGATTCCGGTATTGAATGGGATATGGGCACATAGGAAACTTCAAATGGCCCAGCCGTGATTTTATCCGGATAGATATCAACCGTGTGGAACCAACTTTGATTGCCTCCATATTCGTCAATCCGGTCCAAGGCAATTTGCCTGGAAAATTCACGTGCATAGACCGGTACATCCAATTCATTGGTCAAAAAGGAGATGGCACCCAAATGATCCAAATGGCCGTGGGTTATGAAAATTGCCTCTACTTGGGATTTTCTTTCGACAAGCCAGGAAAAATCAGGGATTATAAGGTCCACACCTGGTGCCGTTTCCATGTCGGGAAACAAGACTCCCGCATCTACTACAATGAACTGCTCCCTGTCCTTGGGACCATACCCGTAGACATACATGTTCATGCCGATTTCACCGGCACCCCCAAAGGGAAGATATATCAGTCTAGACATGGTCATTCGTTCCAATAACATTATAGTTATAGATAACTGCCAGACCATGGATGGTCAGGTCTGCATCCAACTTGTCAAACAGATGATCGGCTTGAGCCAGGACTGTGGAATATCCTCCTGTCCCGATAACTTTCAAATCCCGTCCCTGCTCTTCCTGAATTCTTCTACAAATGCCTTCGATAAGACTCACATAGCCCCAGAAAATGCCCGAATGCATGCAATCAAGCGTATTTTTACCAATGACCGAAGGAGGTATCTCAACACCCACATGCGGGAGGGCCGCGGCAGCTTCATGGAGAGCACGAAGTGAAAGATCAATTCCGGGAGAGATGACGCCTCCAATATATGCCCCATCATTATCAACAACATCAAATGTTGTGGCTGTACCAAAATCAACCACAATCAAATCCCCGCCAAATTGATCAAAGGCCGATACAGTGTTGACAAGCCTGTCTGAACCTACATGAACACCCGGATCAATTCTGACTTCTACCGGCAGACGGCAATTACCGGTACCCACAATGATGGGATCGGTATCAAAATACTTTTGACATAGTTGTTCAAGGTTGAACAAGACCCCCGGAACAACCGAAGAGATAATAACCGCCTCAATGTCCTGGATGCTTGCCTTTAATCCGATGAGGGGTTCCAACCAGACATAATATTCGTCACTTGTTCTGGCGTTGTAGGTGGAACAACGCCAACTTTCCAAGGTTGTACTTCCCTCTATGATTGCAAAAACGGTGTTTGTATTTCCTACATCAATTGCCAACAACATCCTTCGAGTCCTCAAAAAACATATCCCCCCCCGAGAAAATCCTGATACCCTCCGGAGTCACAACCATTGCCCCTCCCTTTTGGTTGATTACTTCCAATAATCCCCCTGTTTCCACCTTGCCATGTCTGAAGA
>CAZHIL010000524.1:0-2746 GCA_964532985.1 uncultured Albidovulum sp.
GTCGGTTCCTTCGTTTTCCATGGCAACGAGGTTCTGGCAAGTAATGAAGAAAGGGAATGTACCCTGATTGCTTCAGTTGATACCTTCAAGGGACTGTTGAGGGGACGTCTCAACCCAACATTGATTTACATGAATGGTGAACTTAAAATCAAGGGAGATGTTGCCATAGCAATGCAATTGGGCAGGTATTTGAGTAACCTCGACAGAAACTGATTCTCCAAAAACCATTGTAATAGATATCTCGATCAGAATTCATGGAAAAAGCCCCCTACTTGAATGATATCGTAGCAGATTCATGTGATGTCCAAGCCTATTGGCTCCTTACCAAGGACAAGGTAAGGATAAGGGTAGCCATATGGCAAGGTGGCGAAAGGGGAACAATATTCATTTTGACGGGTAGAACGGAATACATAGAAAAATATGCTGCCATCGCCAATTTGTTCTCAAAGAAGGGATACAATGTTGTCATCAATGACTGGCGAGGCCAGGGATTGTCCCAAAGGTTTCTACCGAATTCCAACATCGGTCATGTTGAAAAGTTTTCAGATTACCAATTGGACCTTGACGAGGTTATTGATTTCGCCCTCAACCTGGAATTTCCCCAACCCTTTTTTCAGGTATCACATTCCATGGGAGGCTGCATAGGTTTACGCACACTTCATCAAAAAAATGTTTTCAAATCATCTGTCTTCACTGGACCAATGTGGAAAATACATGGTAAACCCCTGATGCTGGCTGCAAAGTATGTAACTACACTTGCCGTAGCATTGGGGTTGGGCAAACGATTGATTATTGGGGCTGATGAAAGAAATTATCTGCATTTATCCACTCCCGAGAAAAATAGTCTAACTACAGACCCGGAAACCTTTCTCTTTCTGAAATCCCAAATTGAAACCCATCCTGAGTTGAATGTAGGTGGTCCATCTTGGCGTTGGTTGGAGGCAGCAATCAAGGAGAGTGATTTCCTGATGTCCCAACCCCCTCCAGATGCAAGTGCAATGGTTATTTTGGGAACTGATGAAGTACTTGTTGATATGAATACAATTATTTCCTATTGCCAAGATTGGAACAAGGTTAATCTGGAAATCATTCCTGAAACCAAGCATGAGGTACTAATGGAGTCCAAAGTAAGTAGGGATCATGCCTTAAATCGGATATTCTCTTTTCTGGAGTCCTAATTCCAAATTGCTGGGAAACAAATTAAACCGATACACTTTCTTCATTTATACAAGCTATCAATTATGAAACAGTTCATGAAAGCAATGCAGTTATTTGACCTTGGTCAAAAGCTGAAACTCGTTGAAGTTCCAATGCCTGTAGCAAAGGGAAATGAAGTTCAAATAAAGATAGAAGCCGTTGGTATCAATTTTGCCGATCTCCTGATTTGTGAGGGTAAGTACCAGGTACGTCCCGAACTCCCCTTTTCACCTGGTATGGAGGTATGTGGGATAATCACCGATTTGGGGCCGGAATGCCAGGGATTTCAAAAAGGTGAACGGATTGTCGGTTTTGGAAACTATGGTGGTTTGGCAGAATATATTACCTTGCACCAAAATCAATGCCTTCAAATCTCCAATACATTGACTGATGTCGAGGCTGCCGGATTTATGGTTGCCTATGGTACCTCGCATGTAGCTCTTTCTCATCGGGCACGACTAACTTCAGGAGAAAACCTGCTTGTTTTGGGTGCATCGGGCGGGGTTGGAAGAACTGCCGTTGAAATTGGGCATCTGATGGGTGCAAATGTAATTGCTGCAGCAAGCAATGATGACAAACTCCAGGAAGCAAAGAAATCAGGTGCCGATCATTTGATCAATACCAGTACGGATGACCTGCTCTCCAAGGTAAAATCTTTGGGTGGTGCCGATGTCGTATATGATCCTGTTGGAGGTGAATTATTCAAACTGGCCTTGCGAGCAACCAATCCTGAGGGAAGAATTATTCCTATTGGCTTTGCTTCGGGTGAAATACCATCCATACCGACCAATATCCTATTGGTAAAAAACCTGACTGTTATTGGCTGTTATTGGGGTGGTTACATGAAGTTCGCTCCCAACGTAATCCGAGATAGCTTAAGAGAGTTGTTCGGCTGGTTTGAAGCAGGTCGACTTAGACCATTCGTTAAAGATGTTTTTCCACTTGAAGAAGCCAATTTGGCCTTGGATACACTTAAATCGCGAAAAGCAATCGGAAAGGTGGTTGTTAGAATTCCTAGGGATCTTTGAAGGAACCAACATAATTTATCATCCATAAATCACAGATTGTTGTACTTTTTTCCACATTCAATTTAGCAATTACTGGCTTCTTTTCGGCCAATCCATTCTTGAAATTCCAAGCAAGAATGACAAAATATCATTAAACAATTATTTACTAATTACTTGGTAAGAGGGACACTATGGATCGTTTTCAAGCTGTTAACCCAATCGGGACAACACAGGCACAAATAGACGAGGGTCTACGGGCACATATGAACAGGATTTATGCCTATATGGCAGGGGCAATGTTAATAACCGGAGCTGTTGCCTATCTGAGCAGCACAAGTTTAGCCTTGATGCAATTGATTTATGCCACTCCCCTACAATGGGTAGTAATGTTGGCACCATTGGGTGTTGTTTTCCTGCTCAGTGCAAGAATTAATAAGATGTCACCATCTGCCGCACAAACAACTTTCTGGATTTTTTCAGGTCTAATGGGGCTATCGATTTCTTACATTTTCCTTGTATATACTGGGTATTCGATCGTACAT
>CAZHIL010000525.1:0-4888 GCA_964532985.1 uncultured Albidovulum sp.
AATGTGCTCAATTCGTGGCAAGGATATTGGAATGATTTTTCAGGAACCCATGACCGCCTTGAATCCTGTCATGACCATAGGAAATCAGGTCGCTGAAACCCTCATTATTCATGGGGGATATTCGCGGTCGGAAGCCATGACGATTGCTCGTGAGAAATTGGCCCGGGTCGAAATGCCTACAAACAGGTTTTCACCTGATCTGTATCCACATGAGATCTCGGGTGGCCAACGCCAACGGGTGTGCATAGCATTGGCCATCGCCCTACGGCCAAAAATTCTCATTGCAGATGAACCTACTACTGCATTGGATGTATCAACCCAGGCCCAAATCCTTGATCTGCTGAAACTTCTTGTAAAAGAAGAACAAATGTCCCTGCTTTTTATCACCCATGATCTAGCGGTTATAGCCAGAATGGCAGACAAGGTGGCCGTCATGCAAACGGGAAGAATTGTGGAAATGGAAACAACGAGGGAATTGTTTCAGGATATGAAACATGATTACTCCAAAAAACTGTTTGCTGCCTCAAACTATATCCCGGAGATGAAAACAAAAACCAGAGGCGGTAGTTTTCTTGAAGTGAATGAGGTTTACAGAGCATATAAACTGCCCAACAGAAGGATACTCGACAAGCAAAATTACAATGTTGCCATCAAGGGTGTCAGTTTCTCCATCAGTAAGGGGGAAAGTTTGGGGCTGGTTGGAGAGTCGGGTTGTGGCAAATCGACCCTCTCAAGAACAATTCTGGGTTTGGACCCACTCCAGAAGGGACGAATTACCGTGGATGGGGTAGAGGTTATATCTGGCCGAAAAATGCCGCATTCCCTCAGAAAAAAAATGCAGGTCGTATTTCAGGATCCTTTTGGATCCTTCAACCCCAGACACAAGGTAGGGCGGCTCGTTGCAGAACCATTTCACCTGCTGGAAAAATCCTTGAGTGTATCAGAACAAAGGGAACGGGTTATTACTGCCCTGCTTGAGGTTGGTCTCAGGGAAACAGATGTTGACAAGTACATACATGAATTTTCAGGAGGTCAAAGACAACGGATTGCCATTGCCAGAGCCATGGTTATCAAACCGGATCTGGTTATTCTGGACGAGGCCGTTTCCGCTCTTGATGTTTCAATCAGAGCTCAGATATTGGATTTACTGAATGAACTGCAGGTACAACACAACCTGTCATACCTCTTTATAAGTCACGATTTGACTGTCGTAAGAGCAGTTACTGACCGGGTTCTGGTCATGCAGGGTGGTAAAATTATTGAAGAGGGAAGAACTGACAGGATTTTTGACCACCCGCAACATGATTATACCAAACGGTTACTCCAGGCGTCACCCAGAATCCCCACGGGGTGGGTTAAAAAAGAAACACACCAAGGATACCACACGGGCTAACCCCGTGTGGTATTGAATTGTATTTAGTTTTCCCAGTAGACTTGGGTCAAATCATTGGCCTGGGCTGGCGAGTTCTCCCACAAACCAACAATTTTGGCATTTGCAACCCCAAGTTTGGCTAGCTGGAACAAATATCCATTGACATAATCATTGGCAATAATCTGCTGGGCTCTATGCGCTAGATCAGTTCTTTCAGCCGGGTCGGTTGCAAGATTCAACTGGTTCATGACATCCTGGAATTCTGCACTGTCGTACTGGAAATAGTAATCAGGACGGGCATAAATATTGATATCAGTGGGTTCGGTATGACTGACAATGGTCAAGTCATAATCCTTGTTCCTGAAGACCTGCTCTAACCATTGCCCCCAATCCAGATTGGAAACTTCGGTTTCAATGCCAACTGCCCTCAGTTGAGCAGCAATGATTTCACCGCCTCTGCGAGCATAAGAGGGAGGTGGTAAAGCCAATCTCAATGTAATGCCATCAGGATGACCTGCTTCAGCCAATAGTGATTTAGACATTTCCGGATCATAGGCGGAATTGGAAGTCAAATCAAGATAGTCAGGATTGTGTGGTGCAAAGTGGGTTCCAATTGGAGTGCCATACCCAAACATTGCCCCATCAATTATTTCCTGTCGGTTAATCGCGTGTGCAATGGCCTTTCGTATCCTGATATCCGAAAGCAATTCACTTTTATTGTTGGTGGAAAGGATCGTTTCACCTTCGGTTGACCCAATGATTACCTTGAAATCGGGGTTGGATTCAAACTGCACAAGTGTTTCGGGACTAGGGAAGGCTGGAAAAGCATCAATATCACCAGCCATCAAGGCACCAAATGCTGCCGTGGGATCTGAGATAAATTTAAAGGTGGCAGAATCGAGGGCTACTGCCTCTCCCCAATAATCAGGGTTCCTTACAATAGTAATCTGATCACCTTCCCTTCTTTCATGGAACATGAACGGTCCGGTACCAACAGGGTTAACACCTGCATTATCAGCTGTTGCCGGATCAAGGATGATGGCATCACCCCAAGCCATGTTGGTCGGGAAGGAACCATTCGGATTACTCAGGGTAATCCGTACGGTTGTTGCGTCAATGACTGTTACGTCACTAATACCGGCGAATAGGGCCTTTTGAGCATTGGTTGAATCTTCTGCCCGTGCCCGATCAAGCGAGAATTTCACATCACTTGCATCAAATTCCGCCCCGTCATGGAACTTTACACCAGATCTCAGATGAAATGTGTAAACCAGACCATCATCCGAAATGTCCCAACTATGTGCCAATCCAGGAAGAATTGAACCATCAGAAGCATATCTGGTCAAGCCCTCGAAAATGTTGGCGTAAACCACTTCATCGATTGCAGCCGCGGCACCACCTGTAGGATCAAGGTGTGGCGGTTCCAACTGCATTCCAATGGTAATTGATTGATCGGCAGCTTTAAGCGGACCAACCATTCCAGCGACCAAGGTCAAACTGGCCAAAATTATGGTCATTAATCGATTATGTCTCATTAAATTACCTCCTATATTGTTGCTAATTTTTCTCCTTACAGAGTAAATCAATGATTGTACATGCCATTACCTTGGCACTGTCAACCATATCCTGTATCCCGACCCACTCGTCCGGTTGATGAGCCAAATCCAGAATTCCAGGTCCATAGGCGATACAGTTTTTCAATTTCCCAATGCGGTCAATATGTTTTTGGTCGTACGTACCTGGAGAAATAACATATTCTGGTGATTCCCCCAATACTTCTTGAATGGATTTATGTACCGACTTCACGATTGGTGCATCTTTTTCTGTTAAGATTGAGGGCACACTGAACATTTCGGTTACAGAATATTCAAAATCAGGTCGCTTGGCCTTAATGGATTCCAGCATTTTTCCAATTTCGGATTTTACGCTCTCGATTGATTCTTCAGGGAGAAACCTTCGATCAATTCTGATGCGGCACCGATCGGGAACACATGGGGCTGAAAAACCTGCAAAGTCACTATCCTGTTCCTTTTCACCTCCATGAATTGAATTGAGATTCATGGTTGATTGACGAGCTCCTTCTGGAACAATGGGGTAGTTGGTCGTTTTGGATGCAAGCAGAGGATAAAGAACCTCTTCCATTTCCTGAATGACAGCTCCCATATGCCTTATGGCACAATCGCCCAAAAATGGCATACAACCATGAGCAATTCTCCCCTTGGTCTCGATTTCTGCCCACCATACTCCACGGTGGCCAAGACAGATACGATCTTTGTTCAAGGGTTCTGGTATAATGGCATGCTGGACCCTTGAGGGAGAAAACCAGCCCCGTTCAGCCAGCCAGGCAACTCCGCTATAACCACCTGATTCCTCATCCGCAGTTCCAGAAATTTCAACCGCACCCGAGAATTCGGGGCAAATAGCAAGAAAACTTTCAACGGCAATAATTGATGTCGCCATCCCACCTTTCATGTCACAGGTTCCACGGCCATAAATCTTGCCATCCTCGATTTCACCACCAAAAGGCTCCTTGGTCCAATTTTCACCAACGTGGACCACGTCCGTATGGGAGTTGAAATGTATGCAATCCCCACTATGATTGCCTTCTTTACGTCCAATTATGTTCCATCGGGGGTATTTGTCACTGTCACCTAGTGCACCCTCGGCCCTTATCAGTTCTGTCTGCATTCCGGTGCTCTCAAACCTTGCCTTCAGATATTCACAAATTTCGAGGTAATTATCACCCGGTGGATTGAGAGTAGGCATGGCAACCAATTCCCGAGTCAATGTAATCAGGTCGTCCTGACGGTCATCAATCTCGGCAAACAGTCGCTCTTTAATATTCATAAATTTTGCTTATTGTTATGTTTTGATCACAAGGAGTATGGGAAAACAAGAACATTTTTTCAAACGATGGTATTAATTGCATTCATACAAATGAATAGAGAAAAATGAAATATATCAAATACTTCCTCACTTTTGTAATACTTTCAATTGTCTTCTTTCTTACGCATTATACTCTTCCGTCAAAGGATGTAGTAACCATCGTAGGTACCGAAGTCGTCAGAACCGAAGTGGGTACGAATCCAGTTTTCTGGGTCAGGGGAGGTACTGGTGAAACCCTAAATCGAGATATTCGATTTATCAATGGTGTCAATTTCGGTACAGATCAGGAACGGGTATATCGCAATGAGGATACCGGGTGGAGATGGCCCCCCTACCTGAAATTCGATAGCGGTGATATCCAGGCGCAGGCCCAGAGATTGGCCGGTGATGGTATTGAGCGGGTTTTGGTTAATCATTATGGAATCAGAAGCAGGACCTTTTCGATCTATCCCAATGTAACCAGTATCAGGGAATTGCGACCCGGGGAAACGAAACCCCTTAATTGGTTCAGATATTTCGGAATTGGAATCGTGGTTGTTTTACTTCTGGTTATCTGGCGTCTATGGAGACTTTTCTCCATTTGGGTTGTTGATCGATTTTATGGGTTAAAATTCAGATTGTTCAAAAAGT
>CAZHIL010000526.1:0-1929 GCA_964532985.1 uncultured Albidovulum sp.
ACCGACCCGCTAACACATGGAACCGAAACTTATAAGTATTTTTCGTAATTCAACAAAGATGGGAAAATTGCTTTTTTCTTGGTGATAAACGATCAAAAGGAATATTCAGGACTTTTGATCTTACCTTGGAATAAGGTATGTTGAAAACACTTTTCGAATTTTTACTACTCACCAACGGCTGCTTGACCATATGGTGAGTAAAGATTGTGTAATAAGCCGTGTAGTGAAGATATTCACCTATTCGTATTATTCCAAATTATGCCATTAGCCGAACAATAAACCTTTCATGCTCCTCAATCAATCCTGGTTCAGTCCCGTTGTGTTGAAGCATGCCCTTGATAATTTTCCGTGGAATACCCAATCCCATATGCTCAACATATCTATAGTCGCGTAAAACGTCTTTTAAAAGTTCGTTTCGAGTTGCCCTTGCTCCAAACCTCATACCATCGATGGTTATTCCATTTGGCAGTTTTCCTGGCGAAACGATTTCCAACCTATCGCTGTAAATTGATAATTCTACATTTGTACCTGAAAGCAAGTAATCACGGTGAATTACGGCATTGATGATTCCTTCACGCAGTACATCAGTTGGATAGGTTGGACGTTCCAATCGTCTTCCACCATTTTCAACCACGGTCGTACGAGTATTGCGTCTTACAAAATCCAAGGCTTGTTCAACAAGTCCAATTTCTACGAAACTATTTTCTTCATTTAATAGGGGTGTCAAAGGTCCCTGAAGTGTTGAGCGATCTTGGGTATCATAGTCCTTTTCTTTTCCTTGAAATGCAAACGCGTCTATCCCGGATTGAGGCAGGAATTTTTTTGGATTTTTACCAAACAACAGCATGCCACCGACTGTAACTCCATTCCCAGTCATGATTTCTGTATTTATGAGCAAACTTTCCCATTCTTCCTGTATATCAATGGGAGGTACATCTTGCTGGCGAATATAACCAAAATAATTTTTTAGACGTCTCATGTCCAAATCAGCAATTGAAGTACCCGAAATTGGTTGTAATTCTGCCCTGACGGCACCTCTTTGCTGGAAAAGACGTGCTAGTTCTTCAGGACTTGCCTCCCGACTTTGTGTGCCCACACGAATTAAATAGTTATGTTTACTGTTATGCCATAGTGAGTGAACACAATAACCTGGCAAAACATTAATAATTACAATACTTTTATTTCCTTCGACATTTCGGAATAATTCATAAGTAGGGTTTAAAGATGGTCTGATTTTATCCCGACAAGCAGTCATCACCCACTCTTCCAGATCACTAGAATTATCAATTCCATGGATTGATCCATCGTCATCAACACCAATAATTACATTTCCACCAGAAAGGTTTAAGAAAGCAACCAATTCTTTCGCAAGATCAGGAATTCTACCCCTTTCACGTTTAAACTCTACTTTTGGATTTTCACCATTAGCTATCAGTTCTAGAAGTTCAGCTTTCGACATTTTACTTAACCCGTATTTTTTTGATATTTACGGTAACCTCCTTGATAATCAAATTTTATCAATGGAACAAAAAAACCTTATTTTCCCAAGGCCAGGGTTTTGGCCCGCAACCAACTCATGAATTCTTCGGTGTTTCCCTCGAAGCTATTGACTTCCTCACGTTCGATCACATCACCAATAATGGGTTTTTGCGGTTTCTTCATCGAGTGGGCAATCTCATGCAGGAGGAGGGATTGTCGGAGCGTAGGGGAAATCAAATTCGCCCAATGATACCAACGGCTGTTTTCCCCGGGGAAGAAAATCGGGACAATGCGTGCATCGCTTTTCCGAATCAGCTTTGCAGTGAAGGGGTTCCATGAAGCTTCAACCGCCGGGGCAGTCCAACTGGGTGCAGAAGCCACCTGGCCGGCAGGAAACAGTACGATAACACCGCCAGCAGCCAAATGCTCCATTGCCAACTTGCGCATGGC
>CAZHIL010000527.1:0-2624 GCA_964532985.1 uncultured Albidovulum sp.
GGAACAAAGGTATGGATCCAAACAGCGAGACGTGCCAACTGGACAGCCAAACCATTTAAATCCACACCATATGTGCACCTTCTGGCAATCATTCGCCTTAACAATTGGCTGTCTTCTAAAGGTGAATTTCCTTTACCCCCCCCCCCCACCAGAAGCTCATTCATTGCACTCTTTCGAAGATTCTCAAGTTTCCGCTGTACATTTGGAAGTTGTCTATTTCCGAGGTATCCTGCCATTCTCTTTTCAATTCTATCTATAGCCCCAATGAGGAAATGCCCCGAACCCATTGCGATATCAGCCACACGGAAGTCGAAGAATGCCTCTGATGCATCGTGATCATCCATTTCATCTAGACGAATAAAATGATCAGTTAATGCTGGTTCTAGCGAAACTTCCAAAAGATGTTCCACAGCAAAAGGTTTGGTGTAGTAGCTTCCAGTGGATTTACGTGCCCCCGAAAAGTTATGCAAATATACTTCACCTTCCTTTACATCTGGAATTACACCTTCATCTGCCGGAACATAAGCAAACTCCTTTTTTCCTTTCTTCTTTTGTTCTTTAATTTCCAGATCGCTGGTTGCTACTGCTAGTTCCGACTCCAATAGGCCTTCATAGATGGTTCCAAATTCACGTACCCCCAAAGATCGAAAATCGACTGGTCCAGGTACTCCTTCAGGGGTTTCAATTACTATGAGCTGGCGAAGAACTGCTTCAAAACATTCATTGGGTAAGGATATGTTCGCCAGTTCGGCACCAATTTTCGATATTTCGGTATCAGAAGAAAACAGCCCACCATTATAGGCAGGCACTCCCCATTCAGGATTTCCATTGGCAACTGAATGCCAAAGTGCAGAAGTTTCCTCCCAATGTGAATTACCATGGGCAATCTCTACCTCCGATGCAACGAATTTGGAAAGTTCTTGGGCCTTTTTCTTCAGGGAACGAGTACGATAAGAGTCGTTAGAACGATAGGGAAGAAGGTCTTGATCTTCCGCATAAGCAATGAATAGAAGGCGGAAAAGCACTGTAAGACCCATTTCGTAGGTGAAACGAATATCTTGAGGATTCTCCCTATCAATACCTCTTGCAACAACTATTCCTTTTACAAGTGCAGGGACAACATCATTATAAATTCGTTCCCGTAATCGTTCAGCCAAGTTTCCTGAGAAGCGATATGATTCTTCCAGAATATTGTATAGACTACCTTTTGGTAGCAGGGCTTCGGCTGAAAAAATCAGCCACAAATACCCTAGGTGCTCATTTGAAAGTAATGAGGGTTGGCATTCAAAATAGGTTTCTGTTCGTCCCCTTTGACCAACCCCTGAATTAACAGAAGTAGAATAAAGACGAATTCGGTTCCCTTGTACCAGGATAACCCAATCAAGATTTTCGTCGTCTGCTTTGTTTAGGGCATAACTAATTGGTGATAAACTGTTGAATCTTTCTGTACCAGCTTCGGCGGTCTCACTATCTTGTAGCATGACTGCAAGAGAAACCCTCTTGTCCCCGCTACGCAAAAGGCTGGTGAGATTATCCAAACGCTCTACTTTATAACCAAGTGCGTTTAGCATCTCATTTCCCTTTTTGTTTATAACAAATTGGGATTTTCGCCTAGCAACTGACCAGTCAGATCTTTTTGGTACACCATTTTCCAATTCGTGGAGTGCCAATAAACCCTCGTTTGTTAGCCCGGGTAAGGCTGTTTCAAGGGTAGGAAGGGCTTGCGAAAGAAAACTCATTGCTGAATGCCGGTCAGGATAGCTGAGTACTTCACGGCACAGCCTTTCAACTTGGCCCACATCCAAATCTCTGTAAATTGGCGGTGATTTACCAGAAGCTCCAACAATTAATGCTTTATCCGAGTATAAAACAACCAAAAGCAAGGGAGCTGCACGACCGCCTTTTCGTATGTTCCATATATCCAAAAGTTGAGAATTCTTGTAGTTGGAACTGGTCGTTTTCCCTACAGCAACCTCGATCGCATTTGTACCTTGACCAAGGAACAAAGAAATTGGTTGGATACCAAACTTAGGATCCAATTTCCAAGAGCGGGATAAGCAATCTGGAAGAAACTTTATTGTTTGGAACATTTTTCACCTAGTTGATTATTTCAGAATTATGATCTCCGAAAATAATTGTAGGAAATAATAATTGGCGTAACCTAAAATAAAAGTGTTAAAATGAAAGGACGAATAAACGCTTCCCATAAACTGATCCGTTGTCATTCTAGGCATCTCCTTAATGACTTCTTTTTCAATTTTCTTCGGTTATTTCATGGGAATGTGGCTATTGTATATAAGCCACATTAATTTGGGGAGTAAGTCCGAGGTCTGTGAGGTGAAAACCCTGTATATATGTTAGCTCTGAGGTGGATGAATCTCTGTTGGTGAAAGTTTGCATAACACCTCAAAATTTTTCCAGAACCCTCTGGAATTGGGAAAAGGGCATGTCTAATGACGCCAGTTCCTCATAAACGTTACCCACAGTACAGACATTGTACCAAGCCAATTTATAGAAAATAAATGCAGAATAGTTCGGTTGGTTTAATCATCTTCTTTGACATTATAATCTTGAAGCGAGATACTCCTGAATACTTCCCTTGTAACAGTATCCCTTTGGAGTAT
>CAZHIL010000528.1:0-3672 GCA_964532985.1 uncultured Albidovulum sp.
GATCAACTTTACTGTTTACCCGGGGTTCAAAACGATCCTTTTTTCGATACACTCTACGACTATACAGATTCTATTACTCCCATCGTTTCCCGTCATGAACAGGGAGCTGCTTACATGGCAACCGGAGCAGCACTGGCAACCGGTAACAAACAGGCATTCTGTGTAGTTCCAGGTCCGGGTTTCTTGAACACCACTACAGCCTTGTGTACAGCTTACGCTGTCAATGCTCCCGTCCTGGGGATAATTGGTCAAATTCCCCTGGAAGAAATTGGCAAGGGGCATGGGTTGCTACATGAGATTCCAAATCAATTGAGTATATTATCAAGCCTGACGAAATATTCTGATCGAATTGTCGGGGGTAGCAATGCACTAGATGTCATTGATAATGCCTTCCATGCACTTTCCCATGGCAGGCCTCAACCCGTTGGAGTGGAAATCCCTGAGAATGTCTGGGATCGACTGGTTGACGATAGTGAAAAAAGTAACACAAAATCAAGCGAGGCCCCAGTTGATCTGGATAAAATTGCAGAGGCCAAAAATATATTGATCGAGTCTAAGGCACCCTTGATTGTTGTTGGAAGTGGTGCACAAAATCACAGTTTGCTAATAAATAGACTTATGGAGATGCTCTCAGCGCCTGTTATGTCATATCGAAACGGTCAAGGTGTTGTACCTGCGGACCATCCATTGAAAATCAATTTGCCGATTGGATATGACCTTTGGCCTGAAGTTGATGTTGTGGTCGGGTTGGGTACCAGACTTCAAAGTGAGGTTCATGAATGGGGCCAGGATGACAATTTGAAGGTAATACACATTGATGTTGATGAGACCCAATTAAACAGAAGTGCCAAGACAGATGTGGCTATAAATGCTGATTTGGCTGATGCCTTACCAGAATTGATAGATGCGCTTGAGGGGTATGAGATAAAGCGAAGTGATTGGGTAAATAGGGTAGAGGAGGTATCCCAACGAAGATGGAAGGAAATTCGACATAAATTAAAACCCCAAATTGCCTATCTGGAGGTAATACGGGATGTACTTCCGAAAGAAGGAATTTACGTAGATGACCTGACCCAGGTGGGTTATGTGTCACGATTTGCCTATAAGGCATATTTACCCAGGACGTATATTTCTACAGGTTATCAGGGATCATTGGGTTATGGTTTTCCCTCGGCATTGGGAGTTGCTCATGCCAGAAGGGATGTTCCGGTAGTATCGATTGAAGGTGATGGCGGTGCCTTGGTTGCCTTGAGCGAACTCGCAACAGCCGTGAAATACAATATCCCCCTTACGACAATAATTTTTCAGGACCATGCCTATGGGAATGTTCAACACTTTCAAAGGGATGTATATGGTGGTCGGATCATTGCCACCGACCTTACCAGTCCCGATTTTGTCAAATATGCCGAGGCATTTGGGGCCATGGGGTTACGAGCCAATTCCCCGGAGGAATTGAAGCCTGTATTGAAACGGGCAATCAATCATGATGGTCCATGTATAATTGAAGTACCAGTGGGTGTGTTTCCCAGCCCTTGGGAGTTTCTGGTGTTTCCCAAAATTAGAGGTGTATGACTACTGTCGCAAATCAAGGTAAATTACGGAAATAAATTTTCTGATACTTGTTTTGCCTTTAATCACCACTAGTTTTGGTGCTTATGAAAAAGCTCTTCAAAAGATCAAAAAATAAAGATTCCTCAAAAAAATCACGTCGGCGATTAAAAATACCCTTCAGGAAATCCAGACCGGTAGTTTCTGTAATTAGACTTGAAGGCGTAATTGCTTCAGGTGGTAGAATGAGGCAATCCCAACTATCTGACGAGGGAGTTGCTCCCTTTATTGAAAAGGCCTTTACAAGAGGAAAACCCGTTGCAGTAGCTTTGGTGATTAACTCACCAGGCGGTTCACCCGTTCAAAGTTCACTGATTGCTGCCAGAATAATCAGACTCTCCCAGGAAAAGGAAGTTCCAATCTATACTTTTGTAGAAGATGTTGCTGCCTCAGGGGGATACTGGTTGGCAGCAATCGGTGATGAGATTTATGCAGATGATAACTCGATTGTGGGTTCGATTGGTGTTATATCATCATCATTTGGATTTCAGGAATTGTTGACCAAGGTTGGTATTGAAAGACGAGTTCATACTTCTGGCGAAGAAAAAAATATACTGGATCCATTCCTTCCAGAAGATCCGGATGATGTAGAAAAACTCAAGGAAATTCAGAAGGAGATTCATCAAAACTTCATTTCCTTTGTCACGGAAAGAAGAAAGGACAAGGAAATTGATGAATCGGCCTTTACAGGTAGATTCTGGACAGGGCGGAAGGCAATTGAAATCGGATTGATCGACCATATCGGGCATATGGTGCCAGTCATGAAGGAAAAATTTGGCAACAATGTGAAATTCAATTCCTATATCAAAAAGAAGAAATTTCTATCTTCCCTTGGAGCCCAGATCACAAGTTCAACCCTAGATTATTTCAAGGTGAATTCTCTCTGGGAAAAGTTTCGACTCTAATGTGATAGGATCAACCCCAACCGTAGTCGAATAGTATTTACGTACAAACTTTTTCCCAAGCGGATTTTATTGCTTTGGGTTCATAAAATTTCCCTGGTTTGAACTGTTTTCAAACATGTGTGGACAACAACTCTTTTCAAAGTCACAATTTAATTCACAATAATTTGGCTTTATCCGGGATTTACAGTTTTGAATACTGAATTCCTCAGGTAATATCAGCTGTTGTGGATAATCCATCCCATTTACATTTAAGAAAGTATTTGGTTTGTATTTTGATTGACAGGTATGACGTAAATGAATGAATTAGTCAGGAACCGGGCAGCATTGATAACCGGTGGTGCCAAAAGATTGGGCAAGGAGATGGCTTCTGCCTTGGCAAAAAGGGGTTTCGATCTAGCCATTCATTACAACAGTTCAGAGAATGAGGCGGTATCCCTTGCAAATTCATTGTCTTCATTGGGGATAAAAGCTGTGACATTGAAGGCAAATTTACTTGAACACGAAGAAACAATCGATTTGATTGCTCATGCCAAGGACGCCTTGGGAAAGCCCTTGAACCTGTTGATAAACAATGCCTCCATTTTCACCACTGATACCATCGAAAATGCCACCCTGACAAGTTGGGAAAATCATATTTCATCAAATCTAAGGGCCCCATTTTTTCTGACACAAGCCTTTGCCCATCAGGTTCCCGATGAAATGATTGATGAAAGGGGAGAGTTTTTTGCCCAAGGGTTGGTCATCAACATGGTTGATCAAAGAGTACTAAAGCCCACATCCCATTTTGCTACATATACCTTGGCCAAAATGGCTCTTTGGTCATTGACCCAAACAGCAGCCATTTCGTTGGCACCAAGGATCAGGGTCAATGCAATTGGGCCAGGACCCACGATAAAAATGGATACACAATCGGAGGAGCATTTTTCAAATCAACGATACAATACCATCCTGAGGAGAGGTTCCAATCCCCAGGATATTGTCGGAGCGATGAATTATTTTATCGATTCCCCTTCCGTCACAGGACAGTTGATTTGTACAGACAGTGGGCAACATCTAACCTGGAATCCCAAATTTTATGGCGAAGATTATTAACTTTATTGCCAGAAGGGTAATTTTATTTCGCTATACTTTTGACATATGATTGTGAAAACAGAACTTT
>CAZHIL010000529.1:0-1576 GCA_964532985.1 uncultured Albidovulum sp.
GTAAACTTTGCACCCTGGTACGATATAAATCTATTGAATTGGACAGATAAGCTCTCCCCGGAACTTCCGATGGAGTTGCTTCCGAAATTGGCTTGGTCAACTGATTTCGTTGGCACGATTACTTCAAAAGCTGCCGAGGAAACCGGATTAAGTGTTGGTACACCTGTTACCTGTGGAACGATAGATGCTGCGGCTGAAGCAGTAAGTATCGGAGTTAAGGATAATGGAGACATGATGATGATGTATGGCTCCTCCATTTTTATAATTGAGCTTGATCAGCATCAAAAATCTGACCCCAGGCTATGGTATGCGCCTTGGTTATTCGCTAATCAGTTTGCGATAATGGCTGGTGTTTCAACGGCTGGGACACTCACACATTGGTTCAAGGATAATTTTGCCAAGGATTTATCTTCCGATAACATTTTCCAACAATTGATGGCAGAAGCTTCCCTCTCACCAGATGGAGCAAATGGTTTGGTTTTTATTCCCTATTTCTCAGGAGGCCTAACCCCAATTCACAATCCAGATGCACGAGGGATTTATTTTGGCCTCAATCTAACTCACACACGGGGAGACCTGTTCAGGGCTTTGCTGGAAGGAATTTCTGCTGGTACACGGCGCATTTTGGATACTTACAGAGAAGTTGACGCTTTCCCAAAAAAGGTTTTTGCTGTTGGTGGAGGAACAAAAAACAAAATTTGGCTTCAGTCTAATTCTGATATGAGTAACATCGAGCAACACATTTGCAAGTATTCCCTTGGGGCTTCTTACGGGGATGCCTTCCTTGCTGCCCTTGCCCTTGGTAACGTCAAAAAGGAGGATATCTTTGATTGGAATCCCTTTGACAAAACAATTTACCCAAATCCGAAGAAAGTTTATGATGAAACGTATCCGCATTTTATAAAGCTCTACGAAGGGACCAAGGATATAGCATCAGAAATTAGTGCAATTCAGCGGAAGTCCATCTAGTTCTACCTTAGACCCTCAAACTCAAAAACCAACCTTTCCATTATCGGTATTTTGAGTGAAACAACCTGCGAACCATTCGTGATGTCATCGTATTGTTGTTTTTTGTGGTATTGGAGTAATTTAAGGATTTGTTTTTATTGAACTGCGGAACAAAGAAAAGATCATACGGCGGGTTGAACAGGATCCAGATTTCCACATTGGTTTGTTGCAGGAAGCACTTGAAACTCTTTCCTGTATTTTGAGACAAGATATAACTTGGCAAATTGGCTGAAAGTATTATTGAATTTCTTAAACCTACCTCTAGTTGAATAAATTTACAATTTCTGTACAGCAGAAGTAGAATGGAGTAATTTATACCTTGCATTTTGTCTAATTATTTAGCAAAATACAAGGTATGTTAAATCGATGGATTATAAATAGATTGAAAAAAAGCATCGGTCGAAATCCGGCTGTGGTGCTACTGGGTGCTCGTCAAGTGGGCAAAACAACCCTCTCCAAGTATTTAGCAAGAAATATGGATTCAATTTATCTGGATCTAGAAGATACGGAAGATTTGTTACTTTTACGAGACCCCAAGACTTTTCTGGCATCACAAAGTGATAAGTTG
>CAZHIL010000530.1:0-1776 GCA_964532985.1 uncultured Albidovulum sp.
CGGGAAAACATCAAGAGGGTCGAAGCTCTTCGTGAGGTCATAGGTTACGATCGGGACCTGATGCTGGAAGCCTATATGGGCTGGAACCTGGACTATACCCGAAGAATGATTCCTAAACTTGAAAAGTACGAACCTCGCTGGTTGGAGGAGCCGGTTATAGCTGATGATATTCTTGGTTATGCCGAGCTGAACAGGGGCCCCATTCCCATTTCGGGTGGAGAACATGAGTTTTCCGTCATAGGATGTCATCAGCTGTTACACCATCGTGCCGTGGCAGTGTTGCAATACGATACAAATCGAGTGGGAGGTATCACAGCTGCCAACAAGATCAATGCAATAGCCGAGGCTTACCAGATTCCAGTCATACCTCATGCAGGGCAGGTCCATAATTATCACTTGACCATGTCCAATATCAATTGTCCAATGAGTGAATATTTTCCCGTATTTGACGTGGAAATAGGGAATGAACTGTTTTACTACATATTTGAAGGGGATCCTGAACCGATGGATGGTTATCTGGATCTTGACGAGAACGCTCATGGTCTGGGCATCAAGATTTCTGACCGGCACCTCAACAATTTCACCATTGATGAATGATGGGTTTCGGATTTTGTATCATATCAATTTACCACTAATAAAATTACGGGCGGAATGAACCGATGAAGAAATACAAGGGAATTTGGCCAGTCGTACCAACTGTCTTTGACGATCAGGGGAATCTTGACCTTGAGGGTCAAAAGAGAACGCTGGATTTTCTCATTGACCAGAAGGTAGACGGTGCCTGTATCCTGGCCAATTACTCGGAACAGTTTTCACTTTCCGATGAAGAAAGAAACCTGTTGCAGAAAGTTTGCATCAACCATGTTGCGGGACGAATGCCATTGATTGTCACCATCAGCCATTTTTCAACAAAGATTGTCTGTGAAAGGGCAAAATCGGCCCTTGCCGAAGGTGCCTCCATCGTTATGGCCATGCCACCTTATCATGGTGCACTTCTAAAGGGTTCACCAAACCAGATACTTGATCACTTCAAGGAAATGGGTGATGTCGGAATCCCGATAATGCTCCAGGATGCACCGCTATCTGGAGTACCCTTGTCAGTTCCACTATTGGCAGAATTGGCACAAAGCATTGAAATGCTGCAATTGTTCAAGATTGAGTCAACTGGTGCTGCAGAAAAAATCCACAATTTGCTCAAGCTTGCCGATCAACATATTGAAGGACCTTTTGATGGTGAGGAGGGCATAACCCTCTATGCCGATCTGGAAGCTGGAGCTACAGGTTCGATGACATCAGCCCTGATTCCAGACCTGATCCGTCCCGTAATCACTTCCTTTTTGACAGGCAGCAAATCCAGTGCCAGAGAACAATATGATGCTGTTTTGCCCATAATTAATCATGAAAACCGACAATGCGGGTTTAGAGCTACCAAGGAAGCAATGGTTGAGGGTGGAATTATCAAATCTAGCTATTGCCGGCATCCGATCGAAAGGTTGCGACCTCAAGCCAGGGATTTGCTTATGGAATTACTGAAAATCCATGATCCAGCGGTCTTGTCCTGGGGTAAATAGGGGATTTCCGATAATCTGAAAATTGCAATTTTATATTAGGAATATGACAGAAAGAAAACCGAGGATTGGTATAATTCCTGGCGATCCGAGTGGTATCGGAACCGAATTGATAGCTAAACTTCTCAACGTTGAGGAAGTGTCAAACAGCAATGATGTATTATTGATTGGTGACAGGCATGTTTTTGAATTGGGACAAGTACAGGCT
>CAZHIL010000531.1:0-6732 GCA_964532985.1 uncultured Albidovulum sp.
ATTAATTAGTTGCTTTGGTATTATTTATTAGATTTATTAGTTCTGAAGTACCGAGTACATAACCTCTTTTTTCTTCATGTTCTTTGATTCTCTCAGTTCGCCCCTTCCCTTTGTAGTGTATCAAACGAGTAGTTTTTCCTCCTAGACCATTAATCTGGCTGATATCCCTTGCAAGCAACATAACTCCCATATTGGTTATGTTCCATCTGGAAGCATCATCCTTCTTTATCAAGCCATCGGCTTCTAATCGGTTCAAATTTGAATCTAGATTTTCCAATTTGGAATTACCTAACCCAATAAAATATGCATCAATATCTATCAGGTTTTCTACTTCATTCCCTTCAACCCCTGTGATGGCAAATCGGTCTTCAAAAGGTTTTGTATCAAAAGTTCTCCAAATTTTTGCTTCTTTCTCTGGGTAATCTGTAAGTTTTTTTTGATACGAACCTAGCCGTATCCTCCTATATTCTTTAAATTGGATGGGCATAGATTCAGCTGCCGGTACTCTCAGCAAAACAATTTGTTTATCGTCAATTTCATTTCTAAAAAACTCAAAATCTAAACTTGGTGAAATATGTCTTTTTAACCAAGGAATAAGTTCCTCATTACCTTTTCCTTTTTCTTTAAAAGGATTGAATTTTGTCCCAACAAGATTTTGGGAACTATCCCCTACACCCCAAACTACATACCCGTAATTTTTTCCCTTCAGTAAAGCACTATTTGCAATCCCGGAAATAAGTTCGCCAGTTTTATCAGGCTCATTCCAGCTTTTCTTGAATTCTAACCATTCTGACTCAGGTTGCTTGCTCAACTCCAACACAAGGTCTTTAAAATATTCTTTGTCCATAATTATATTGGATTGGGTGTAGCAATTTTCTGTTTCTATTATTCAAAGTGGAATTTGATAATTTGTTTGAAACAATAAATGTCGGATTATTCGTTAATTTCGAATACAAATACCATATTCCCTACCTTAATTCAATTCCAGTATGGCCTTGTTCTGATTAGGATTCTTCAATCATATTATTTGAGATAAAATAGAATTTTTCCGATTATTTTAATAAACATATTTAACCAACGTTAAGTAGATTATGTGTTCCAGTATCAAGGTTCTTGGCATTGAAAGCAGCTGTGACGATACCTCTGCTGCAATTGTAAACCATGCTCAGGGTGAAATTCCTGAAGTACTATCAATGGTGGTTCAAAACCAGAGTACGCTTCATGAACAATATGGGGGTATTGTACCGGAAATTGCTGCCAGAGCCCATTCAGACCGACTCGACAAGTGTACGGTTGAAGCACTGAATTCTGCCCAATTGAATTTGTCGGATCTTGATTGCATAGCCGTAACCGCAGGTCCTGGTCTCATCGGAGGTGTGATTTCGGGTGTCTCCTTTGCCAAGGGTCTGGCCGCCGGAAGCGGGCTGCCTTTGGTTGGAGTAAATCATCTTGCAGCCCATGCCCTGACAGTCCGGCTGACCCATCAGGTTGATTTCCCATTTCTGTGCTTGCTGGTATCGGGAGGTCACTGCCAATTCTTGGCGGTCCTAGGTCCTGATGATTTCATCCGACTGGGGGGTACCATTGATGATGCACCTGGTGAGGCCTTTGACAAAACCGCACGACAACTTGGTTTGCCCCAACCGGGAGGACCTGTTATTGAAAAGGTGGCAATGTCTGGCAATCCTACGAAATATGCCTTTCCCAGACCCCTAAAAAACCAACAGGGATGCAATTTATCGTTCTCTGGATTGAAGACTTCCCTTCTGAGGGAGAAGGAAAAGATAATATCTGAAGAAGGAGCAATATCTGAAACCCGAATGGCCGATCTATGTGCCAGTTTCCAAAAGGCAGTAAGTGAGTCTTTGAGCCAAAAGTCTCAGGTTGCCTTGAGGATTTTTGAAGAAACTGTCGGACAGAAACCAACTCTGTTTGCCATTTCCGGTGGTGTCGCTGCAAACCAGATGATCAGAAAGGATGTCGAGGATGTTTGCTGGGTCAACGAAATAAAGTTCTATGCACCACCATTGGAATACTGTACTGATAACGGAGCTATGATTGCCTGGGTGGGGATTGAAAAATTCAGGACAGGCAGTTTTGATGGGTTTGACCTGGAGGCACGTTCCAGATGGCCCTTGGATACTTCAAGTTCTCCAATACTCGGAGGAGGCAAGAGGGGAGCAAAATCGTAGAAAGGAACATTCCCACCATCGTTGGAATTTGATAGTGTGATGTATTGGAATTTTTAACAAGATTGAGGAGTATTGAATGGCATATTGGTTATTTAAATCAGAACCTTCAACCTGGAGTTGGGAGGAGCAACTTGCCAAGGGGGACGTTGGCGAGGAATGGGATGGGATTCGAAATTATCAGGCCAGAAACAATATGCGAAACATGCAGTTGGGTGATCTAGGATTTTTCTATCATTCCCAATCAACAAAGGAAATCGTGGGAATTGTTGAGGTTGTTGCCCTGGCTCACCCTGACAGCACCACCGATGATGAAAGGTGGGAATGTGTTGATGTGAAGGCCGTTCAGTCCTTTCCCAAGCCGGTTACCCTTCAGGATTGCAAGAATAATCCCAAATTGGCCGATATGGTATTGGTCAATAACACTCGACTATCGGTTCAACCCGTTGCCAAGGATGAGTGGGAGGAAATCTGCAGGATGGGCGGGATCGAATAAAATCCTCAAGGTCTGTTTTTCAGGATCCATTTCATCCCTTCCCTTTTCGCAAGTGAGGAAAGGCGTTGTTCATTTTGAGATATATAATTCTCCACCCTTTGAGGATTAGTACGTGAATATTGCCGCAGGACCCAACCTATGGCCTTTTGCAGGAAGAATTCCTTCTCGGCCAATGAATGCTCCATGATTTCCAACTGCATGTTCCAATCCATTTTCTCCTTGCTGAGAAGTTGGGTCAATATGGCCGTTCTTCTTTTCCATATGTTCGTGGATTGTGCCCAATTTCTCAAAATTACAGACGTTTCCAACGGTTGATTGGTCAGCATCTGGTGTACACCATGGGTAGCAATCGGATCTATGATTTCCCACCAAGCTCCCTCGACAACCATTTTTTCGATAAAATCCATATGCTCGGGAAGTAACCATTTCCTGAATTTGGCATGGGTCAGTATTTCAATCGAGGCATACCATTCTTCTCTCCTTGAAGCATTGGTCCAAATGAAATCCATCAGGCTTACCCATGCTTCTGGGGATTCCATCGGGTACTCCTTGATCAGGGATGAGACAATTTTCCTTGTTTGGGGTGTTTTCACTCCCCAAAAGGGCATATCGGTTTTCATGTAGGATTGCTGATATTTGGCTGTATCAGAATCACCAACCTCTGAAAACCGAGTTAGTAATTTCTCCCTGAAAGTCGAGTTGAAGTCGCTCATGCACTTATGGTCGGTATGTAAACCCAGACGTTAATATCTGTAATGCTCGGCCTTGAATGGGCCCACCTTGTTAACCCCTATATATTCAGCCTGTTCATCGCTGAGTGAAGTCAGCCTTACGCCCAACCTTTCCAGATGGAGGGTTGCAACTTTTTCATCCAGGTGCTTGGGGAGGGTATATACCCTGTTTTCATAATTCTGGCCATTGTTCAACAACTCGATCTGGGCAAGAACCTGGTTGGTAAAGCTTGCCGACATGACAAAACTGGGATGGCCGGTGGCATTACCCAGATTCAACAATCTTCCCTCGGACAGGAGGATTACTCGTTTGCCTGATGGCATTTCAATCATGTCCACCTGTTCCTTGATATTGGTCCATTTATGGTTCCGAAGGGAGGAAATCTGAATTTCGTTGTCAAAATGGCCAATATTCCCAACTATGGCCATGTCCTTCATATCCCTAATATGATCAATGGTAATTACATCCTTGTTGCCCGTGGCTGTAATAAATATGTCTGCGATTGGCAAGGCATCCTGAAGTGTAACCACTTCAAAACCATCCATTGCCGCCTGAAGAGCACAAATCGGATCAATCTCGGTAACCTTGACCCTTGCACCGGCACCACGCAATGATGCCGCAGACCCCTTGCCCACATCGCCATATCCACATACCACGGCGACCTTGCCAGCGAGCATTGTATCGGTAGCACGTCGAATGCCATCAACAAGGCTTTCCCGACAACCATACTTATTGTCGAATTTGGACTTGGTAACACTGTCATTCACATTGATAGCCGGGAAGGGCAACAATCCCTTTTCCTGCATCTGGTATAACCTGTTGACACCCGTGGTTGTTTCCTCGGTCACACCCCTGATCATGTACCTTTGCTTGACAAACCAGCCCGGAGAGGTTTTTCGCCTGATGTCTATACGTTCAAACAAGGCCTCTTCTTCCTCCGAAGCGGGATTTTTGATTAGATCTTCTTCTCCCTCTTCAACTCTCGCACCAAGCAAGATGTAAAGGGTGGCATCTCCACCATCATCAAGGATCATGTTGGCACAACCTTCCTCAAAGTGGAAGATCATGTCAGCGTAATCCCAATATTCAGGCAGTGTTTCTCCCTTGACCGCAAATACCGGTATATCCTGGGCGGCGATCGCTGCAGCCGCATGATCCTGTGTGGAAAAGATATTGCAAGAAGCCCATCTGACCTTTGCACCCAGATCAACAAGGGTTTCAATCAAAACCGCAGTCTGAATTGTCATGTGGAGTGAACCGGCTATGCGAGCTCCTTCAAGTGGTTTCTGACCACTATATTCCTTGCGCAATGCCATCAGACCGGGCATTTCGGTCTCGGCGATCATGATTTCCTTTCTGCCGAATTCGGCCTGGGATAAATCTTTTACAACATAGGGCCTGCTCATGGGTGTCACCTCCACTTGGTTTCTACTGGAATTGATAAATATAATCCAAGCAGTTGAAAATGAAACCACCTAAGAAAGAGTAACTCTTGACCTAAAAATTTTCCCGAGACTTCTTGGTCTGTTTTGCAAGGATCGCCCTTGAAGATTTTCGTTGAAATAGGAAGGGTCAGTATCCACAGTGACTTGATAATATTATGTTCCACTTTTAATTCTTTCGACTTGTCTGAAAGCATTCTGGGTTGTGTATAATTTTAATTTAAGGATTTGTTGATGGGAAGATTAGTTGATGGGATTTGGTTTGATCAGTGGTATGACACTAAATCTACTGGTGGCAAATTTGTTCGAAGCATATCCCAATTCCGAAACTGGATAACGAAGGATGGATCCGTAGGGCCAAGTGGTCAAGGAGGATTCAAGGCAGAACCCGGTCGTTATCACCTATATGCGAGCTATGCCTGTCCCTGGGTACATCGGGTCCTGATATATCGCAAGTTGAAAGGGCTTGAAGATCACATTGGCGTATCATTTGTCCACTGGTATATGGCTGAAAATGGCTGGACCTTCCAAATTGATGATGAAGGAATTGTTGGTGATCACCTCTTTGACTTTGAATTTGCCCATCAAATCTACACCAGGGCTGATCCAAAATATTCCGGACGTGTAACTGTACCAATACTATGGGATCGGAAGACAGACACAATCGTGTCCAATGAATCCTCGGAAATCATTCGGATGTTGAACAGTGCCTTTGATGATATTGGAGCAAAGGAGGGGGACTATTACCCGGAACAACATCGTCAGGAAATTGACAAGATTAATGAACGAATTTACAGCACGGTCAACAACGGGGTTTACAAAGCTGGTTTTGCTACAAAACAAGATGCCTACGAGAATGCAGTTCATCCCTTGTTTGAAACATTGGACTGGCTGGATGAGCAACTTAAAACCAAGCGTTTTTTGATGGGAGAACAACCTACTGAAGCGGATTGGAGACTATTCCCAACACTGTATCGGTTTGATAGTATCTATGTCGGTCATTTCAAATGTTCCCTTAAGCGAATTGTCGATTATCCGAATTTATGGGCTTATTCACGTGATCTTTTTCAATGGCCGGGAATAGACGATACCGTCAATATGAACCATGCCCGTCGACATTACTATCAAAGCCATGATACCATCAACCCAACCCGTATTGTCCCCATCGCACCAGAAATTGACTGGTATGCACCTCATGGTCGAGGGTGATAATCATCAAGAGTAAAATGGCAGGGATATACCAAAATATAACTTGGAATGACTTACATGATCCAAGGGCTTTATGACACCACTTGTATCTGAATCTGAATCGCACACGCAGGAAATCGCGATAAGGCTTTTACCATATTTGGAAGCGGGGATGGTACTGCTGTTAAATGGGCCCATAGGGGCTGGGAAATCAGTATTTGCCAGAGCCATCATTTCCTCGCTTTTAGCCAAATCAGATAGGGAGGAAGACATTCCTTCCCCAACCTTTACCCTTGTACAGAGTTATGAAACTGAAAAATTTGAAATCTGGCATGTTGACCTCTACAGAATTGAATCGGAATTTGAAATAATCGAACTTGGTTTGGAAGACGCCTTTGAAACTTCCCTCTGTTTAATTGAATGGGGCGAGAAATTGGGTCGATTTACTCCCGACAATTATATTGAAATCTCTTTTGAACCAATGACCAGCCTTAAATCCGGAAGACGCTTGACCTTTGCGACCAAAGATTCAAAATATGCCCATAAAATCGCGAGGGCACTTGAATAATCGAACACAGGAAAGAAGACGTTTTCTGGAGGAAAAAGGTTGGAATGATTGGGGAATTGCCAATCTGGCCGGGGATGCCTCCCCGAGAAAGTATTTCCGACTGACCTCCGGTAGTAA
>CAZHIL010000532.1:0-5577 GCA_964532985.1 uncultured Albidovulum sp.
GTTCACTTCAACCTCATTGATGACAAGACCCTGACTGACCCTCTCGTACAATGATTGCAAGGCCTGGTTTCCAACTTCAATTTGAGGTAGAGCACCCAACAGGGAAAGGGAGTTCCCCTGTCTGATTATATGTATTCCCAAACTGTTCTCAATCTTGTTGAGGTTTTCATCACAAACCCCACACAAATCAATCAATCGTTGATTGTCCGAGAACTCTATCCTCTTTTCCGTGGCGGAAGGTGCTATCGCCAAAGACGCCCTCCCTCTCGGGAACAAAAAAGATCAAATATCAAAACCTGATCCCAATTTTCAAACAAAAACCTTTCTTTTTTTCCTATTCGGCAAGAAAACTACCCAGTTAAAGATCAAGGGTATTAGTACTATTGATAGCATCTTTTTCCTGAAATTTCCAGTTTTACTTAGAATAAAAACTATTTTCCTTCCTTGAGGACTTTTTCCAGTATACCGATGATTTCATCCAGATGGGATTTTTCTGCGATCAAGGGCGGCGACATGGCAATAATATCGCCGGTAATCCTTATCAAAAGACCTTTTTCAAAAGCATCAACGAACAAGTCAAAACCCCTTTTGCCGGGTGCACCAGGTATTGGCTCCACCTCAATGGCTCCGATCATGCCCTCATTTCGGATATCAATGACATTCGGCAGTCCTTTGAGAGAATGTACACAGTCTTCCCAATAAGGGGTCATGTTTTTGGCACGCTCGAACAGCCCCTCTTCTCGGTATGTTTCAAGCGTGGCAATACCTGCAGCACTTGCTACCGGATTACCGGAATAGGTATATCCGTGAAACAACTCGATTAGGTATTCCGGACCGGTCATGAAGGCATCATAAATATCCTTGTTAACGACAACACCACCCATGGGAATGATACCATTTGTCAAACCCTTCGCACATGTGATCATGTCAGGTGTTATCCCATAATGCATGGCAGCGAATGAATCTCCCAAACGCCCAAAACCCGTTATGACTTCATCAAAAATCAGCAATATGCCATGTTTGGTACAGATTTCACGTACTCGTTCCAGATATCCCTTGGGAGGTACGAGCACACCAGTTGAACCGGCAACCGGTTCAATAATCACAGCAGCAATTGTTTCAGACCCATGAAGTGCACAGATTCTTTCCAGATCTTCGGCCAGTTCAACGCCATGTTCAGGTTGTCCCCTTGAATAGGAATTCACTTCTGGAAGATGGGTGTGACGCAGATGATCAACACCGGTAAGGAGAGTGCCGAACACTTTACGGTTGTTGACTATTCCACCGACCGAAATACCACCGATATTTACGCCGTGATATCCTCTTTCCCTTCCAATTAATCTGGTTCGTTGACCTTCACCCTTGGCACGGTGATAGGCAAGTGCAATTTTCAGCGCACTTTCGACCGCTTCGGACCCTGAATTGGTAAAGAATACATGTTCCATTCCTTCTGGAGCCAGATCCCTGACTTTGTTTGCCAACTCGAAGACCTTTGGATGGGCCACCTGAAATGTTGGAGCATAATCAAGTTCATTAAGTTGGTTTTGTATGGCTTTGACTATTCTCGGGTTTTTGTGGCCAGCATTTACACACCATAGACCGGCACTTGAATCAATGACTTTCGAGCCGGTTGAAGATGTATAGTACATTCCTTCAGCCTCTACCAAGAGTCGGGGGGACTTCTTGAATTGCCGGTTTGGAGTAAAGGGAATCCAAAAAGAGGAAAGATCATTTGGCATTGTGGTTTCGGTAGTCATAGTTTCATCCTGATATTAGCAACACTAGCAGTGAAAATGTCCAAATATGAATTTCAATAAATGGTAAGGTTACAGGTCATTTCCATATTTGGAAAAGAAAATAAATTAAAAAAAGCCCACCTGATGAAAATAATGTTGGCTATTTGACCAAAGTGTGGGTTACTCCCGTTCAAATATGATGGCTGTACCGATTCCTCCTGCCGAAGGTATCGAGGCCAGCCCATACCCGCCTGAAACTATCAATTCATGAAACAATCTTACAGCCAGAATGGTTCCTGAGGCCCCGATGGGATGCCCCCTGGCAAGGGATCCACCACCGATATTTACTCTTGCAGGATCAAGGTCTAGATCCTTGAGGCAAGCGAGAACTTGTGCCGAAAAGGCCTCCATGATTTCATAAACGAGAATACTGTCCCTGTTCAACCCCTCCATTTTCAGAACTTCCCTGATGGCAGGTATTGTTGCCAAACCGGGTATCATTGGGTCACTTCCAACCGTTAATCCGCTTGCAATCCTAACCCTTGGGGCATTCAATTCATTTGCAATTTTTTCCGAAACAACCAGAACAAAGGCTGCTCCATCTGCTGCCACTGATGTATTTGCCGGAGTGATCGTACCACAAATCGGGTTAATTTTTTGGCATGCTTTCATGGTCAGGTTTCTGGTAAACTGATCCATTCTGGGGATACCCCGAATTATGGACATTTCTTCTTGCAATCGATCCTTGCTTGCCCATGCTTTTCCATGACTTTCAATGGCCCACAAATCTTGGTCTTCCCTAGTGAGTGAATATTTCTCGGCCAAATCGTTCGCTGCTTTGATCATGTCAGGATCCCTGTCATTCCAAGGAGTGAATGGTGCTTGTTCAATCGGCTTATCCTCATACTCACCATTCTTCTGGAGATAAACTCTTGGACGCTGAGAATAACTCTCCACGCCTCCAACCAAAACAACCTCGGCCAATTTGCCTGTTATCAGTGATTTGGCCAATAATATCGCGTCCAATCCACTTGCGCACTGACGATCAATGGTTATTCCGGGAGTTGTTTCAGAAAGTCCTAATTGCAGGCTGATGACTCGCCCAGGGTTTCCTCCAGGACCCAGAACATTACCAACAATAATTTCATCAACCTTATCGGACTCAATACCAACCTTCGCCAAACAACAGGACGCCGCTGACTCTCCTAGGGTGTAAATATCAATACCCTTCAAGAAGCCATTTCTTGGAGCAATAGGTGTTCTGGCACCAGCGACAATGTAGGCCTCGATTCCCATCAAGCTGTATCCAGCATCTTTTGTATGGCTACCAAATTCAATTTCCCGGAAGCGAGGAGAGGCGGTTTTTCGTCAATCAGCCGATATGATCTGGGTGTAAGGTTGAACCCCAATTCCCTACGACACATACTGGAAATCTGATTGATATCTGGGTTGAAGGAATTGATGAACAGACAGGCGTGCAGATGGTTTGTCTCAAACCTGTCACAGGTTGAATAAACATAGGCCGCTTCAATGCCCTTAATGGTCGTCAGAAAGTTTTCGACCTCCTCAGGGTGAACATTTACATCGTGAATGCTGATCATTCGGTCTCTGCGCCCCTTAAGAAACAAATATCCATTTTCATCAAGAAAACCGCGCTCACCGGTTTGAAAGTAATCATTTTGATTTGGATTTAGGGTTCCATTATCAATGTAGCCTTTAAAAATATAAGGTGACTTTACATCGATATCCCCAATCTCCCCATTGGGTAGGGATTCTCCAAGTTCATTGATTACCCTGACTTCTACTCCTTCATATACCTGACCTACTGAACCTTGTGGTGAATCAGTAGTGGTAATTGTAATTAAACTTGTTTCGGCAGTTCCATAAAATTCAATTATTTCCCCCTTGGGGAACAGTTTCTTCAACGCCAATCCTTGATTTGGTGTCAATTTTGAACCACCAACAATAATCTTTCTCAAGGTGGTTATTGGTTTCAATTTATGGACTTCAAAGGCACGGGTAAGGAGTCGCAGCTGGATTGGTGTTGCATAAAGAACTGATATCATTCTAGCTGCAATTTCCTCAAATTGTGATTTAGGAAGCCATTCACCAAGAAGGGTTACATTGGTACCAAGATAAAGACCTTCCAATAAACCGTAGAGTGATATCGAATGGGTCAAATCACCAAGAATGCCATAATTGTCCCTGCTTGTTATTGCCCAAATCCCCCTATTGATTAAAAAACTGTTGATCCAAGTACTTTGCAATCTCAGGATTTTCTTTACCGGACCTGTTGTTCCACCTGTCTGAACGACAAAACAGGGTGGTGAACCAGAGGGATCATGGGCATGAGAACAATGATCAGCCTTGATGTTTTCCCCTTTTGGAAAAGGTTCGGGGGTTAATCGGAAGCAATAATTTCTTTCAACGGCACGAAACAGGTTGATAATACTTGAAACATGGTTGCGGTCCAGATTGATTGCGACGAATGGTTGCTCTGGAAATTGACACGAAACAAGGTCAGTTCTCAGCTGTTTCTTTATTTCATCGGCATTCAGGAAAAAATTTTTCCCACTTAATACAGATGCTTGATGCCAGTTGAATTTCAAAGAATTCCTCAAAAAATGTAATTTCTGTAATTTACCTTGTTAATGGGTCAGTATGAAACTGAAACATCTATAACAGGGTTATTTGGATTATTTCACTATAGTTATCAAGCAGTAGTTAAGGTAGTTGTTAGGTATATGAGAGAATAATCAATGGGTATGATCAGCTTGGGTTAAATCCCTTTCCATTTTAGTTTGGTTTGTAATTTGTTGATGAAATGGTATTCGGAAACTGCTTAAAATAAATCCTTAATAAGGAATTCCATGGATTTTTGTATTCAGCTTTCACCTTACCTCCCCGAGAAATCTTATGGTGGTGCCAGATTATACTCTGATATGGTTGAATTGGCTGTTTTGGCAGAACAGGTCGGGTTTGAATCCGTCTCGACAACCGAGCATCACTTGATCAATTGCCTAATGATGCCAGCACCACTGATCCTTGCCACTAAAATTGCAGCCCATACCCAAAAAATCAAAATACTGACTTCCGTAGTCGTCCTTCCATTGCACGATATGAGGGTTTTTGCAGGAGAAATCATAACAGCGGATATTTTCTGTCAGGGGAGATTGCTCTTGGGAGTTGGCCGGGGAGCATTTAAATATGAAATGGAAAGAATGGGAATCCCCATGGATGAAACCAGGGAAAGATTTGACGAATCCCTTGATGTCCTCAATGCGTTGCTAAACAAGGAAGAAGTTACTTGGAATGGTAAATATTACAAATTTGATGCCCTTACCATTATGCCAAGACCAATTGCTCCGGGTTCTCCCCAAATCATGATGGCGGTCATGGTACCCGAAGGTATATACCATTGCGTCCTGAGGGGTTTTCATATCCAGACAACTCCCTTGGCAGGAAATCACCAATTGTTGGTCAATCAGGTGGCAGCCTTCAATAGAGGTAAGGAGGATCTGGGACGAACTGAAAATTGCCCTACACTCAGCTTGTCGAGACTTGCACATTTTACGATGACGGATGAAGATGCACTCTCCAAAATCGACTTGGCTTACACCTATTACAGTCGCTTTGATAATGTGTTTACCGGTCCAGGGATTGTTGAACATGGAATGATAAAGCCCTTGCCCAGAAATCAAACTAGGGAGGAATTGGCAGAGAGTTTGTTGATTTGTGGTAAACAGGAAATGATAGACAAGTTGTCGATTTACTCGGATTTGGGGATAGACAGGATAATCCTGAATATAAATTTTGGTGCCGAGCATTCGGAAATGATTGA
>CAZHIL010000533.1:0-3776 GCA_964532985.1 uncultured Albidovulum sp.
GTACCAGTATTTCCCGTATCACCACCAGATGCAGCATGCCTAGAAAACCATAACGAAAACAAAAACCAAGGGCTGTTGAACGCTCAGTTTCGCTGGTAAAAGAATAATCGATCGGTGAAATCTTTTCAATGGCATCCTTCAGGGTATTGAATTCCCCAGCTTCCATAGGATACAGACCACAGTAAACAACAGGCTGGGAAGGTTTCATACCCTCGATTGCGTCCTTACAAGGTTGTTTCTGGTGGGTAATGGTATCTCCGACAATGGTATCGCTCACCCTCTTGATGGAGGCGGTAAAATATCCGATTTCACCCGAATTCAATTGCGATGTATCTTCCATTTCCGGCTTGAATACTCCGATTCGATCAACCTGGTAAGTTGCTTCCGAAGAGATCATCTTGATTCTGTCACCCTTGGCAAGACATCCATCGAATATTCTCACCAGCACCACTACCCCAAGAAAGGGGTTATACCAGCTATCTACCAAAAGGGCTTTGAGGGGAGCATTCAAATCTCCTTCCGGGGGAGGTAGTTGATGTACAATGGCTTCCAGCACATCCATTACTCCCTTGCCAGTCTTCGCAGAGATTTCAATTGCTCCTTCAGCATCGATACCAATGACCTCTTCGATTTGTTGCCTAACCCTGTCCGAATCTGCAGCAGGCAAGTCGATTTTATTCAAAACCGGAACAATTTCATGGTCGGCATCCAGGGCCTGATACACATTGGCTAGGGTCTGGGCTTCTACCCCTTGGGAGGCATCAACCACAAGAAGGGAGCCCTCCACGGATTTCATCGAACGCGATACTTCATAGGAAAAATCCACATGGCCTGGTGTATCGATCAGGTTCAATATGTAGCTTTTCTGGTTTTTTGCCTTGTACTCCAAGCGGACCGTATTGGCCTTGATGGTGATTCCTCGTTCCCTCTCAATATCCATGGAATCAAGCATTTGTTCTTTCAGGTCTCGCTTGCTCACCGTTCTGGTGAACTCCATCAATCTGTCGGCAAGGGTACTTTTGCCGTGATCAATATGAGCAACGATGGAAAAATTTCTAATCTGTGAATTGTCAGGGGGTGTGATCAATTTGGAGTTCACCCTTTATAATCGGGATTAATGTCAGTGTTTAATATATAACCGAATATCAACTTTGGGTAAAACCATAGTTACCTGAGAAAGCCTTGAATTAGGAGTTAACCTACTAATCCATTGAATATTTGGAAAACCTTTCCTTCTCAAATTGCCTTGATAAGCAGAGGAGGTTATGAAGCTTCAACCTCAACCTTTGATTCTTCGTTTTGTTTTTTCAGTTTTTCCAGGTCTTTTTTTATTTTCAGTGCCTTTGGTGAAAGGGTTTCATCCTTGGCCTTGGCCAGGAATTTATCAAGTCCGCCCTTGTGATCCACACTTCTCAAGGCTGCAGCAGAGACCTTGAATTTAAAGGTGCGGTCCAATCCATCAGACGTCAGGCTCACGGCATTAAGGTTGGGGTAGAACCTTCTTTTCGTTTTATTATTGGCATGGCTTACGTTGTTGCCAACCATAACTTTCTTGCCTGTTAACTCACATACCCTAGACATAATCGACCTACTTTCCTTGTGAAATATAATTTCAAGGTTCTCATCCCTGGCATCAATTATCGGTCAAGTCAGATTTTTCTTCAAGTATTCACTGACCATCATTGCTGCCTGTATAGGAAGTTTCTCCCCTTGAATTACCTCTCTCTTTAACTCTGATACAAAATTCTCTACTGAATGATTGGCGGTTAGCAACCCCAGAACCTCTTGTCTAATTTCGAATTGAAACCTTTCAACATCCTGATTGCGGCGAATGGAATCCCAAGCTCCATTATCCTTTCTCCAGTTGCATAGATTAATAATATCTTGCCAACTGTTTTCAATACCTGACCCTGAAATTGCTGACAACAAATTGACTTTGGGGTACCCCTTGGGATCATGGTTTCTTTGGCGGAATAAATGCAAGGCCGACTGGTATTCCGATTTGGTTTGTCTTGCCAGAGGCAAAAGGTCCCCATCAGCCTTGTTTATCAACACCATATCTACTTTTTCAAGAATACCCCTTTTTATTCCCTGCAACTCATCTCCTCCCCCGGGTGAAATCAAAAGTACAAAAATATCTGACATTAGTGACACCTGATAATCAGTTTGCCCGACACCTGTGGTTTCAATAATGACAACATCAAAACCGGCAAGTTCGCATAGATGTACCACCTCAGGTGTTCTTTGTGATACACCCCCACTGTTGAATGGTCCGGTGGAAAGTGGACGAATAAATGCAGATTTGTGTTTTGACAATTCTGCCATCCGTGTTTTGTCCCCTAATATTGATCCACCGGTAATTTGCGAAGAGGGATCAACAGCCAAAACGGCCAACTTCAACCCTTTGTTTACAAGTTCTAAACCCAACTTATCAATAAAAGTTGATTTGCCAACTCCGGGAGTACCTGTGATCCCAAGTCGTATCGCCTGGTTATGGCTAACGCACTTTAGCTTTTGAAATAATTGCAGGGATAGTTGCTGATGGTCCAGATTACTGCTTTCGACCAAAGTAATTGCTCGTGCAAAAGCTCTTCTATCATTACCTTTGATTTGTTGAACTATTTGGTCGATATCAAATTCCATAGTAATCCTTTCTCAGCATAATATTATATGTTATGGTATGATTTAGACCAGCCACATTTTCCTAAATCCTTATCAAAATATATATCTTGCCAATTCCATTCCATGTCAGAAAGCAGATGAAAAAATTATTGATATCCATTCTAATAGTGGTCACGCTTAGCGCAACAATCACTAGAGCCGATGAAATCCGAGAAGAAAGGGCAGAATACTTCATCAGCTTACTCGGGTTCAGGATCGGTTATATGATTTTAGCCTCAAGAACGAAAGGCGATCTTTATGCAGCTACTTCGCTGGTTGGTTCGACAGGTGTTGGCAACTTTTTTGGCAAAATGAAATTCAGAGCCAGAATCAGGGGGCGAATTGAGGGAAAGAACGTCATCCCCACAAATTATCATCTCGAAAGTACGAGAGATGGAGTTACAACCACGAAAATTCTGACCTTCAAAGACGATAAGGTAAACCAGGATGAAGGTACAAGGCAAATTGATTCTGGTATTGATTATCTTTCAAGTTTTTTTGTTGTCATGCGAGATACGCTTGAAGATGAGTTGTGTGGGTTTTCCTATGCTGTAGCCGATGAACAAAAGGTTGCTGAAGTAATTATTGACAATCCGGTACGCCTTCGCTCGGGAAAATACAAATGCAACTCTGAATACGTGAGAAAATCGGGTTATTCCGAAGATGAAATGTCAGAACCGTCCTTCAAATTCGAACTCTATTACGAACCTTCACCCAGAGAGGCGAACTATTACCAGTTGCAAAAAATTATCCTCCCCAGCCGCTATGGCAGAATGCGACTATTAAGATCAAATTAGGGATGTGGATAAATCCCAATTTTTCTCTGTTTTCCAGCACACCAAAATGGCTGAAATCAACGAACGGATAATTGTTTTGGTATAACTAAACTACTTTAATTAGTGCCCGTCCAGAAAATACCCGATTTTTTACAAATTACCAGCAATCCAGGCAACAGGATCACTCCCGATTTACCAATAATGGCTGAGCGGGAACGGTTTTTCCACAGGAAAACCTCAAGACCGCGGGAGTTTTCCCCGGAAGGCAATCCATTTCCAATCATCCGGGCAGACCTCTCCCCTCCGTTCCCTGCAGAACGGTGATGACTTCATTGACGG
>CAZHIL010000534.1:0-1641 GCA_964532985.1 uncultured Albidovulum sp.
CTCCATGACCACATCAACCACCAATATCCAACCGTGGCTTCATGTCATTGGAGTTGGGGAATCTGGCCTGAAGAGTCTGGGGACCGAAGCATTGGATATATTAAATCAGGCAGATATCATAATTGGTGGCGAAAGACACCACAAACTGACCAAGAGCTTCACGGCCAAGCGAATAAAATGGCCATCGCCCTTTTCAACCATGGTCGACAAGATCGGTGAATTTCGACCCAATAATGTAGCAATTCTGGTAACCGGAGATCCACTCTGGTACTCTGCTGGTGCCTTATTGGCTAGGGAATGGCCGAGTGAGGAAATAAAATTTTATCCACAACTATCAGCATTCCAATTGGCTTGCTCGAAGATGGGCTGGAGTATACCTGATGTTGACAAGATAACCGTTCATGGCCGACCTGTGGAGCAAGTCATTCCATGGTTCAGGCCTTATAACAAACTTGTTGTATTGACTGCTGATTCCAAATGCCCGTCCAAAATTGCAAACCTGCTGAAGGAAAAAGGATATGGTACAAGCAAGCTGACAGTTCTCGGAGAGTTGGGCGGACCCAATGAATCGATGATTCAGGGACTGGCAGATACATGGAGGCTGACGGAAGAAAAAAACACAATTCCTGAGTTTCATATGCTTTGCATCGAGTGTATTCCCACGGACAAGAAAGAGATACTTCCATCTCCGCCAGGTTTGCCGGACGATGCTTTTGTTTCGGACGGGAACTTCACCAAGAAAGAAATACGTTCCCTAACAGTAAGTTCTTTAAACCCAGGCAAAAACAAAATCCTGTGGGATCTTGGTTGTGGATGTGGATCAGTCGGGGTCGAATGGCTGCTCTTGTCATTCAATGGCCGGGCTTACGGAGTGGAAAAAAACCAAAAGCGATGCGAAATGGCACAATCCAATGCCATGAAGTTGGGGACCCCAAGATTTTCAATCACATGCGGTTTATCTTCCGATCTGATTTCCACCTTTCCTAACCCGGATGCAGTGTTTATTGGTGGTGGACTGGAACCTGACCTCGTTCGCAGGGTATTGGAGCATCTCAAGCCATATGGTTGTCTGGTGGCAAATTCTGTAACCCTTGAATCGGAAGCCGTATTGGTTGATCTACAAAAAGAATTCGGAGGTACATTGACCAGAATTGCTATCTCCAGAAGCAGAACATTGGGTAAACTGACCACCTGGGATCAGTTATTGCCTGTCACTCAATGGATGGTGCAGAAATGACAGGTAAGATAATCGGTGTTGGCGTGGGGCCAGGAGATCCCGAGCTGCTTACTATCAAGGCCCTGAAAGTAATCAGGGAAGCAAAGGTTATTGCATATCCGTCGACTGAAACCGGTGAGAGTTTTGCCAGAAACATCGTCAAGGAATTCATGCCGGAGGATGTTCAAGAAATACCCATCAAAATACCAATGGTAGAAAGTCGGTTTCCAAGTCAGCTCATCTACAATAAAGCCTCGGATGAAATAACAACCCACCTCAGACGGGAGGTGAATGTCATTGTCTTGTGTCAGGGTGATCCCTTTTTCTATGGATCATTCATGTATCTTTTTTCCAGGTTTGCAGGAAAATATCCAGTCGAGATCATTCCCGGAATATCTTCCTTGAATGCCTGTTCTGCCGTAGCG
>CAZHIL010000535.1:0-8746 GCA_964532985.1 uncultured Albidovulum sp.
CCGTTTAAAAGTTATCCACAAAAAACATCAAGGATAAAGAACCAATCCCTTTGAAGTTTCACCACCTTCCCTGATTATGGGGAGAAGGAGGTGCTCATGAAGTATAGTAAACTAGCAAAACCAGGATTTTGGATAATCCTTTCATTTTTGTTTGTCGTATTTCCGCTAGGTGGAATAGTGGCAATGGATTCCACAAGTATCACAGGTACTGATGAAATTCCAGCTCTACCGGGGTTATCAATCCTTGGGAATGTAGAGAACAGCAAACTTTGTAAATTCAAGTCAATTGACAGCAAGATCCATTGTCAAAGCAATCAGGGAGGAATAGTCGAATACAGGGTTGATGAAACAATCCATCCTATCTTTCCTAGGTTACAATCCCGCAGGATTGGTAATATCATTGTCGAGAATGGCAAGATTTATGGTTTCACATCACCAATATCCCATCAAAGGGAGAATCAGGACACTTCAGTTTGCAAACTGGCATTGGAATTCGTTGAAACTGGAGAGCCCGCGGTGTGGATTTGGCATGACGAAATCAGATTTGATGGTGAAGGGCATCGGGCACACATTGATACAGATGGAGACGGATTTATAGACAGGATTTTGAATGGTAATTGGAATGGGAATCTTTATGGCAGTAAAAAATGGTGGACACCAGATCCTTTTGATGGAAAGTATACGACTGAGGAAAGAGAGTATACAAACAGACCTGTTTTTGAACAAATAAATGGCAAGGTAAGGGGGTGTGATATAGCAAATGTTAAGGTGGTTTCGTTAAACCCCATCAATTAGACCAAACTATATGAGAAGCAACCTGAAATTTAGTTCCAAATCCCTCATGGATAATTCTTTATGCATTCAATAAAGCGTATATTGTCGAATTAAAATTAATCATTCGGTGGTTGAGCAGCATATATGGTCAATAGGAGTTCGCTATCATCTATCAAACGATATTCAGGAAGTCGACCAGATAGTTTTTGACTTTCAGTTAGTATGATTGGAACTCCTTCACCTCGCTTATCCATAAAATAATTACGAAAATTGTTTGAGTCATTCATTGGTAATGGGCAACGTGCAAGCAGGCTTGTGAGCAACTCATTTCTGGTTGATTGCCTAAGTGGTAGGCTATCAATAGTCATTGAATTGGGAATTGTACCAGGTGAAAAAAGTTCCAGACGGTCCGAGAACATGTGAAGTCGAATTTTAGAACCAAAAATGGAATAATCTCTGTGAGTCACTGCATTGACAATAGCTTCAAAAACTGCTTGTTGCGAGTATTGTGGGATATCTCTTCTTGCAGGTTCTTTGACAGCAAAGATTTTCATGTTTTTTTCTATAAACCAGCAAGCCTCTAATATCTGAGCATCCAAGGGTCCAACAATATCCCTTGCATCAAGTTGATAGGCTGCATTCCGTTCAGTTCCTCGATAAGATACAGCCTGAATGAAAGAATTTGTAAGAAATTCATGGGGTTTCTTACAAGTCATCAAAACACCACTTACACTTGCATAAATCTTACTGTCTTCATCCTTTGTCAGAAGTTTTAGCTTAAACAAGAACTCTTCGTCATCATCAGGCGAAAGATCTGTTTTGAATTTCTCATACAACATTTTATCAAGACTATCGATAGTTGCAGTAGGAACAGGCTGTTCATCAAAATGTATAATCCTTGTCTGACTTCGTTGTTGAAATAATCTGGCCAGGACCTCAGGTGTCATTTCTCTTTTTGAGCTTCCTATCCTTTGAAAATATCCACCAGGACTTCTATGAACATGTAGGCTTTTGGGTACATCTACTCGAATAATCGCTTTCGGTGAACCATCATCAGTCAATACCTTGTATTTGCGAACAAGGCATAAAAGGGGAGGAGAAATCAGGTCATTGCATATTTCTCTAATCCAGGATTCAACTACATCCAGTTTGTTTTCAGGGATTCCATTTATTGTTTTGGATTTATCATCGGCACCTAATACAAGCACACCGTTTGCAGTGTTTGCCATAGCTGCTAATTCATCGGCCATACTATTCCTGCGAGGATCATTGACCTTGTTTCCCTTAAACCTGAGATCCTTCAATTCAAGCGAGGTATCTTCTCCCAAGTGAATTTGATTCATCAGTTCGTTTACTGTCTCAAACATTCATAAACCCCTAGGGTGATTCTATTGTAATGTATTTCAAATGCTTGATGATTACCTTCAATGACAATACAGATTTTCTATCTAGCTCTTGATTCTTCAAGACCACCCTGTTTATCAATTTGAACCAGACCAGTTTCAATTATCAAAACATTAACTTAATTCAAATCTATATCCAAACATTTTGACATGTATATAAACCCATAGGTTTGGTTCATCTAGTTCCGTAAATTTTCTATAGCACCTGCAACTTGTCTTTCATAGTTACAATTGAACTTAAGTTCACAAAAGGCTTTTTTTTAGAATCGGATGCTTACTTGATTGGGTGGAACAACGCTTATGTTGATCGAATATTCCAGTTTGTTGAAAAAATGTCCTGGCGAAAGAAAAGTTGTGAAGGTGTAATTTCAGTTACATCTACAGGTGAGATCATCGCTTTCGAACTATGGGGATTTTAACCGGTCGGTTATCACTTGTTTTCTCCGGATTTGGAGGTTTGCCTCCTGTTTCATGCCAAAACTTGGTTCCTCCCAATCTAATCCAGAGTGGAAAAATTAGTAACAATCCACAGAAAAAACCTCCCAAATGGGCAAATGTTGCGACATTGTTATACATAAAGGAACCTGTATACACATCCCAGAGTTCCAATAAAACCCAGACTCCCAAAGCAAACCATGCGCTAAGAGGAAATACCCAGAAAAATATGATTATCCAAATAAGGAAATCTATTTTTGCCTTTGGGAATAATAGAAAGTAACCCCCAACGACCCCACTGATTGCACCTGAAGCTCCAATAACGGGGTTATATAAACCACCAAATAGAATACAGGAAAATACATGAATCAGACTAGCTCCAATCATGCATAAAAGATAGAATCCCAGATAACGAAAATGACCTAGTCTGTCCTCTAGGTTATCCCCAAAAAGATACAGGAAGAGCATATTGAAAAACAGATGCTTGAGGTCGGCATGTAGAAATCCAGAAGTGATCAATGTTTCAAATCTGTTGAGATTTATGACTTCAATGGGATAGAGTGCAAAAACTAGGGCAGAATCCAGATACTCTTGTCCACTATGGGAAGCAAATACAATTATATTCAAGGCAATTAGTGAGTAATTTATGTAGGGAACCCTTCTGGAAGGGTTATGGTCCCTGAATGGCAAGGCTAGAAACATTCTGTAATTGAGTTAAGTGAAAAATCTCTAAAAAGTCATGACGGAATTCTGTTGTATAGCCGTTTAACGGATAATGATATAAATTACTTGAGTAGAGAAAAAGAAAAAAAGGTGTGAATATATGAGTTTCCTGAAATCAATTGAGGTTTGCTTTGTAAATTATTTTACCTTCTCGGGGCGAGCCTCGAAAAGGGAGTTTTGGTGGTTTGCCTTATTTACATTTATTGTTGGAGGTATTGGTAGCGAAGCAGGAGTAGGTCTTCTTTTTATTGTTCCCATGTTGGCTGCGGGAAGTCGCAGACTACATGACACAGGAAAAAGTGGATGGTGGCAATTGATTTTTCTTATACCACTAATTGGCTGGATAATATTGATTATCTTGCTTGTCGCCGATTCCGAGGATGGTTCAAATAAATATGGACCTCCCCTGAATGAAGAAGGCGAGATTGTTGATGAAAATAGTATATCTGAAGACAATAAGGAATAAATTCGTTACAGTGCCCATGAATTCTGCTTTCAACAGCTAGGGAAAATCAGGTATTTCTGCAGCTAGATAGGATTGCAGCCTGTTGTGAAAATATTGTATTTCGGGGCAGAATTGGTCTTTCCTCCTGACCAGATTACTCTCAAATCATCAGAAATGGTAATTCAGGCCCAAAAACAAGCGGTCATTATCAGCAATCTTGTTGTACGGCAAATCATCCCCGACAAAATATAAAAGAGTACCACCATAGATCTCCACTGAATCATTGAGATCATAAGACACTTGTGTCCTGACGAGACCACCATTCTTACCCATGGGGGTTGGAGCCCTCGCGGCCATTGACAATTCAAGTGACTCATTCAAAAATGTTCTGCCCACACGAAATGCCATTTCCGTTTCATTCTCCTTTTGGGCATTGGGTTGCTCCTGCAATCGGTTGTCGAAATCCCTTATATGGCTTGAAACAACCTCAAGGGCCAAGGTGGTGTCAACAATTCCCGAATACTCAACCCCAACTAGTGTTGTAAGCTGTTCAAAATTCTTTTCCGTAATATTCGAAATACGCAAGTTTTTATGCAAGGCTGCTTCTGCTTTCAACAGCCAACTTCCAACCACGAAATTAGCTGCTGAACCTAGCATGCTGATACGCTGATGCTTGCGTATTGATCCATCTTCTGTACTTGTTTCAATATAGGGGCTACGGCTCAATATACGTGCCGAATAAAATGACAGGTCCCAACCTGAAAATGTACCTGTAAGTGAAGCCGCAAAATCCGGTTTGCTGAACCTGCCTCCGGGATTGTCTCGTGGAGGTAGTGTTGCCGGTCCAAAATAATAGTCACTCCCTGGTTCAGGTGTTCTGTCAAATCTTCGCTCAGGAATCAATATCAGACTTGAAGTCCAAGGTCCTGAATAGAGATCAAGCCGAGCCATGGTAACCGGCAGCCTGAGATTTTTGATGTCAGTAAGCCCTGGTGTTCTATTGTCAACCGGATTAAGGATGTCTGTAACTCGAAACTGGTCGGAACGACCCCAAACCACAATTTGCCTTCCGAATGTCAGATCGATTGAATCAGACAATGGTCCCTGCAAATAAGCCTCGTCAAGTCCTGCTTCAAAATCCGAGAAATTTGAAACTCCGGTATTCTGAGCAGGTTGAAACTGTTCAGGTTCGATGGGATCAAGAAGTAAATGTCCACCAAGGAGCAAACGAAAATCATTGCCGATCTTATTGTCAAGTTTCAAATCAAGACGGGTACTCATGGACGACAACCCCCTATGGTCATATTCACCAGGGTTAGGTGCATCATGGGAAAAGTTTACAACAAATTTTTGTCTGACAGATCCGCTTAAACTAGTGCGAGGAGTTTCCTGAAACGGATCTTCGGGTGTTTGCAGGGTAAGGGCTGGGGGTTCATCGATAGATTCAAATTCATCTAAAATAGCATCCAAATCCAACAAATCAGAATCGCCCGTAATTATTGTTGGCGTGTCGGTTTCGGTTTCACTGCTATCAAATCCAAAGCCCTCAAGAGCTTCTTCGACAGATATTTCCCCTAATGAGGGATTGGTAAGAATACCAATTGCAAGGACAGCAAGACCCCATGTACGAATCATAATCCCTTTTCTAGTCGGCGTTGGGTAAAGAGGCTGTCATCAAGCCCCTGATTGTAACGAACATTGGAAAAACTCATAACCGTTCGATGGACGGTCTCTTTTCCCTCTACCGTACGCATATCAAGTTCAGTTGCCGTCCAAACACCATCGATTTCCTGCAATCTTGATATATCCAAATATTTGAGTTTGCCATTCGTCAACCAATGAACAGCTCTTACTACCATATCCAGCTCGGGATGAACAAAGAGAACGGATTTTGAATAACCATAGCGCTTTTCCACATCATTTGAAACCGGTACGGCTTCTATCAACCATGTAGTGTCTCCCCTCACTTTCTTTTCACCCAACAACTTGAAGTTCCACTCGTTAAGCACCCTGCGGTTCATGTCGGCATATGAAAAATCAGAACCCATGAAGGGTTGCGATTTATCCGAACTCGCAATTCGCTTGGTCTTGTACAGTTCCGGGAGGTAAATCCATTGGTCATTATCCCGATCTGGTTCCTGATAGTCATAGGTCAAAAAACCGGTATTTCTGACATTGGCAGGCTCCAGAAAGAAAATCAACTGCCTGACAGTTGATCCCTCGTCCTTACGATAACTTTGCAGGAGTCGTTGACGCTCATGTCCGTTTTTATCAATCAGAGTCATGGTGATATTGTCGGTTCGGTTGTCACCATCATCCCGAGTTTCAACTTTGGTCATGATATCCAATGCAGAATTATCTGCATTTACGGCCAATGGAATAAACAACAGAAGGACAAATCCTACAATTGAATTCAGTATCAATCTCATCAAACTGTTTTCTCCTGTTTTGTTTCTCTTGGATATATCTTACCATAACGCAGGCTCATCAGGGCAGGGGCTAAAACAAAATCTGCCAAAAGTGCCAGAATAATGGTCATGCCAGTCAATATACCGAACTGAATCAGGTTACTCATGCTGGCAAAACAGAAAACGAAGAAACCTGCCGAAAGTATGACTGAAGTAGTCAACATGGCCCGACCTGATGTTAGCAGAGTCTTTTGCACCGCCAACTCAACATCTCCGAATTTATCCAGATAGCGATGAAAATGGTGCATGAAATGTATTGTATCGTCGACCGCAAGTCCGATGGCTATGGAAGCCACGAGCATCGTAAACAAATTCAACGGTATGCCTGTGATTTGCATTGTCGCCAGCGTAATGGCAATGGGTGCTAGGTTCGGGATCATGCTGATCAAACCGCTGGCAATACGACCAATCAGTAAAATCATCATTATCGTAATTGCCCCAAATGCGATTGCATAACTTTTCGCAGTGGTAAAGATGGCTGCTTCGAGAGTTCTACTGAACAGACTCATTATGCCGGTAATTTCATAGGTTACAGAATTATCGAAGGCATCTTTGAATTTATCATTTACAATATCTATGAAGGGGGAATATTCCAAGGTATCTCGCCAGGGAACTCGTAAACTCAAACGACCAATTTGAAATCTTGAATCTACTAGATCCTCAACATCATCTGAGCCGGAATTTTCAAAGAGAAGAAATTCCTGTGGAATCAATCGTTCATTTTCCGGGATACGGTAGTATTCAGGGTTGTTGCCATTCAGAGCTTGATGAATTTCCTTGAGAAGAACAGCAATTGATAAAGTGCTACCAACGGATAGTGCCCCGATTGGATCATCCTCGATTTCCTGCGAAAGTTGATCAATTTTGATCAATGTGTCTCTATCATGCAAACCGTTTTCGACCCCTGTATCAATTATGACTTCGAGAGAAACGGAGCCTCCCATGTTTTTGTCCACCATTTCGGTAGCTTGTCGAATAGGCCATTCCTCGGGTAACCAGGATAAGACATCGTGGGAAAACCTGAGTTGTGCAGCAACCAAAAGGCTACCGGCCAAGAGCAAGGCAGATAGTACACAAATCGGTTTGGCTTTTCTGACACTCCAGGAAGCGATGTTTACCAACGCCTTATTGATGATATCATATTCACCTTCATTTTCGGGTTGAGATTTTTTGACCTTTCCTGCAGGGAGAATGGCCAATCCGGCGGGAAGCAGCAACAATGTATAAATCAGGGCAATAATGATACCGATTGCTGAAAACAGACCCAATTCCGCGATCGGTGCCACCTCTGCAAGTGAAAACGATCCAAGACCCACGGCTGTCGTAAGGCTTGTTAGCAGTATGGGAAGGCCGGCATGCCTTACGGCGCTCGCTATGGCTTGATGGTCTTGTTCACCAGATGCTCTTTTTTGTTTCCAGATTTCAAGCAAATGTATAGCTGCTCCAACTCCCACAGCAAGAAGGAAAGACGGGAGAATGACGGTTGGTAATTTGACGGATATGCCCAAATGCCCCATTAATCCGATCGTGGATACAAGTGCAAGGAGAACAACCCCGAGGGGCAGAACGACGGCTCCTATCACTCGGAAGGCAATCAGAAGCAGTACCATAATTACTGCAACAACCAAGATGATAAACTTGCGGACATCTTCCTGCAGGGTTAGTTTGAGAGTATCTGTAACTGCCGGAGTGCCAGTCATAATAACTTCAAATCCCGGAATACTGTACTGTCTAGTCAACTCATCCATTTGCATGACAAGCTGATGAATTTCTGCCTCGGTCAGTTTTTCATTGTTACCAGTTGGAACATCGGTTTCATCGAAAAAGGAAAGCGCATCATCTACAGCAACCCCTCCCTCCTCGGAGAATCTGTTCAGTTCAACAATTATGCTTGTAAACTCACCATCGGCTGAAATCAACCTGTTTTGATAAAGTGGATTGGCGAGGACTCTACGCCTTAGATTTTCCAATTCATTTTGATTCGTGGGCAAGGTTGTCAGCAGGTCATCCACAATCAATCTATCCCCTTCGCCACGAGTTTCTCGAATATTGATCAAGGATGTAATGGACGCAACAAAGGGAACTTCATCTGCAATCTTCTGGTGGAAATTCTGCAGACGGTTCAGGAATTCAAGTGTAAAGACATCATCACCCTTTATAGCAATGATGATTACGTCGTCTCGACCGAACTGTTCCCGAAACTCCTCATACCTGATAAGGACCGGATCATCAGGGAAAAGAAATGATTCGTTCGATGTATCAACGGTAATATTCCGAAGCCCACTAGCTGCAAACGCTGCAACAATGAGCACACCAATAATGACAAGGTATCTATACCGGCAAATTCGTAGGGTGAAAACCTCAAATTGGTTTTCCAGTATGTGCTTGAAGCCAACCTTCATGCTTCTATCGCTTATATTGCCATTTAAAGTTCAGAAGTTGATTTAAACTATTGCCAACCTCGGAAATCTCTTTATTTAGATTAGGCTATTATAAGA
>CAZHIL010000536.1:0-9890 GCA_964532985.1 uncultured Albidovulum sp.
CCACTTTATCTCTTGATCAGGAAACCAACATACATAATGCCTATTACATACCCCTTGTCATTTGCATTCTGGGATTTGTTCTATTGTTCATAACGCTGGTACTGGTACGAACCGGAACCGAAATCATTCACAATCAAATCGAATTAATGGAAAAGCAGAGGAGGAAACAAAATGCCTGATCTGGGTGCATATTCATTCTTTGTTCTGGCATCCTACAGCATTACAGTATTGGTTTTGCTGGGACTTTGTATACTGACTGTCAACCAGTATCAATCAGCCAAACGCAAACTTGCCAATTTAAATGAGAATTAGTTACATGCTTGGCAACAGGTTAATTCTTGCTCTCCCATTATTGGTATTTCTGGGATTTGGTTTTTTTTTCGTTTCAGGCATTTTCAACTCCAACAATGATGAATTGCCATCACAATTCATTGGAAAAGATGCTCCTGAATTAAACCTTACCGCCTTTTCAGATAGTCCCATACCAACCAACATGGATCTATCCAATGGTGGCGTGACACTGGTCAACTATTGGGCAAGTTGGTGTACTCCTTGCAGAGCAGAACATCCCAGCCTGAAATTTCTGGCTGATATGGGAATTCCCATCATAGGTATAAATTACAAAGATGAAGAAGAACATGCATTGGCATTCCTTAACGAATTGGGCAATCCTTTCACTAAAATAGGTACGGACAAAAATGGTCGAGTGGCATTGGAATGGGGCGTTTACGGAATACCGGAAACATTTATTGTCAATGGTCAAGGGAAGGTGACACTACGTTTTCCGGGTCCCATTACGCAAAGGGTTTTGAATGATTCAATCCTACCGGAAATTGAAAAGGCCAAACTCCAATGACATGCTTTTACATTTTCAATTTGTCCATTAATCAAATTGAAGGCATAAATTTATCTGTTTCACATGAGAAAAATAAAAATACACAAACCGGATGACTGGCATCTTCATTTGAGAGATGGGGACTTGTTGAAACTTGTTCTCCCTCATACAGTCAAGGATTTTGGCAGGGCCCTGATCATGCCAAACCTGATACCCCCTGTCATTACCACCTCAGATGCAGAATCCTATCATCGTGAAATCATGGATGCATTGGACAAGGATATAGAGTTTCAGCCTTTCATGACCCTTTACCTGACTGAGGATACGGACCCAAGGGATGTTGAGGATGGAATAGCAAAAGGTATCGTCAAGGCCGTTAAACTTTATCCCGCAGGTGCAACTACCAATTCGTCGAGTGGTGTAAGGGATTTCTCGAAAATCAACGAAACCCTTGCGGTCCTGTCTGCCAAAAATGTTCCCCTGTGTGTCCATGGTGAGGTTGTGGATGGTCATGTTGATATATTTGACAGGGAAACGGAATTCATTCAAAGGGTTTTGGCCCCAATACACAAGGATTTCCCGGAATTGAAAATTGTCCTGGAACATATCACAACGCAGCACGCCATTGATTTTGTCATGAATACACCAGACACTGTTGCTGCCACAATAACGGTGCATCATCTTGTCATTAACAGAAACCACTTGTTCAAGGGTGGCATAAGACCACATTACTTTTGTCTTCCCATAGCCAAGAGGGAAGTGCATCGCCAAAGCCTGGTAAAGGTTGCAACCAGTGGCAATCCCAATTTTTTTCTTGGGACAGACAGCGCTCCCCATACCATTGGTTCCAAGGAATCTGCCTGTGGTTGTGCGGGAATATTTACTGCACCCGTTGCAATGGCAATTTTGGCTCATGTTTTTGAAAATCAAGATGCACTGGACAAGCTAGAAGGATTTACGTCACAGTTTGGAGCAAAATTTTATGGTGTACCCCAAAATCCATCATTTCTAACCCTCCAGAAGGAAAGCGCACCCATAAAATCATCGACATCCATTTCGAGGAATGGATTAAAGGTATCAATCTTCGACCCCGAATTTGACTTGCATTGGAAAGTAATTGATTAGGAATCTGCCATGAGTGTCAATCAATCCCATGCCGCTAGAACGGCTGAAATTCTTCTTGATATAAAGGCTATCAGTTTCAATACGAAAGACTATTTTCGATTGGCGTCTGGTAAATGTTCACCAGTCTATATTGATTGTCGTCGCATTATTTCATTTCCGAAGGCCCGAACCGAAATTATCAGGATGATGGTGGACCTAGTAAGAGAACGGGTTGGCTCGAATTATTTCCAAAATATTGCTGGCGGCGAGACTGCTGGCATTCCCTTTGCCGCACTCGTTGCCAATGAGATGAATTTACCTATGACCTATATAAGAAAAAAGCCCAAGGGTTACGGCAAAAACGCCCGTATCGAAGGGTTATTGGGATCTGGTGAAAACACCCTTCTGGTTGAGGATTTGGCCACGGATGGAGGATCAAAATTCAGTTTTGTGGATGCCATTCGACAAGCCGGCGGAATTTGCCAATACAGCTCGGTTGTATTTTATTACGATATATTCCCTGAAGCTAACCAGAAATTGCAGGAACACGGTATAGAGTTGTTGTTTCTTACCAATTGGGAAGCAATACTCAACTCCAGAAATATAAAAACCCTGCTCTCTTCGAACGAAATCAACATTGTTTCGACCTTTTTGGAAAACCCTGCGGATTGGCAAAAAAATAATTGTGGGTAAAATCCAGAAATCAAGTTTTCGAATCATTTATTGATGCTTTTGGCAGATTCAGAAGTACTAGTGATTCTTTTTGAATGACAAACTGAATTTGCAATCCCACACCAAAGCAATTTTAAAAAACAACCATTGATTCTTCATTTGTAATCATGATTCGCAATGGCCTAGATTCAACCTACGATTCTGTCCCACAAGGATCAAAAAATTATATCAAAAACATTAGAATTTCATTACGGTTTGGCTACAAATCAAGGGGAATTTCAAATAGATTTGGATCAGAAAAATCCGAACATTGAATCAAGAACTAGACCTTGACTGACTTTCTGAAGTGAATTCAACTAGTTTGAAAAAAAAATTAATATTTTTCAATATTTAGGGATTTGTAGATCATATACATCAAGATATTGATTTATTTTTCCCCAATTTTTCCTAAACTAATAACACTTGCCATAGTTTGCAAATTCCATTTAAGGAGGTTTCAGGCTTAAAAATTTGTTATCCTCATTAGCTAAAGACGAATTATGAATACCTCTGTCCTATTTGATATTCCGCAGCAGGAAGCAACCAATCCTCTTTCAGACGATACCATTCCGCAAAGCCTGGTACATGAAAAGGCCCTGATTTCAGCCCTATTGTTCAACAATGAAATCTACACGGAAATTTCCAAGATCGTTCAACCCGAGCACTTTTATTTCCCAGTCAACAGAATCCTTTTTGAAAAAATCGTTCAATTGATTCAACAGTACAGGCTGGCCTCCCCAACAACACTCTGGCCATATATTCAGAATGAAGTTGAAGTAACCGAATCTGGTGGTGAAGATTATTTCAACGAATTGATCGCAGTTAATATTGCCCCATCAAAGGCCCATGCCTATGCTAGGGAAATTCGTGAACTTGCAGTACGAAGAGGTATTATAAACGTTGGAAATGAATTGACGACCCAGGCAATTGATCAGCAAGTAGAAAATCCTACCACGGAAATCATCAATGATGCCGAAAGCAAATTGTACCAATTAAGGAATTTTGGACGGGAGGAATCTGATTTTCAGGACTTTTCAAAACATTTGATTGCAACAATTGAGCGGGCCAAGATTGCCACCGAGAATGAAGATGAAATCTCAGGTCTTTCGACCGAATTGATTGACCTTGACAACTTTCTTGGAGGACTACAGCCTTCTGATTTAATCATCATTGCCGGACGGCCGGGCATGGGTAAAACAGCTTTGGCAACTAACATAGCCTATTCAGTTGCAAAAAATTTCAAGGATCCTTCAAAAATTCAGAAATCTGACCCTCTGGGAGGAAAAGTGGCAATATTTTCACTCGAAATGTCCGGTGAACAGTTGGCATCCAGAATTTTGGCCGAAGTTTCTGAGGTCCCAGCCACAAAAATCAGGAAAAACCAGATTGGCAAGGCAGAGTTTGAAAAATATGCTAAGGCATCCATGGACCTAGTCAAACTACCTTTGTATATAGACGATACGGCCGGGTTGACCATCGCAGACATTTCCCTCCGATGCAACAGGCTTCATCGTAGGGTCGGTGGATTGGGTTTATTAGTTGTGGATTATATCCAACTGATTCAGGGAATGAACAGAAAGGAAAACAGAACCCTTGAAATTGCAGAAATCACGGGTGGTCTCAAGAAAATCGCCAAGGATTTGAATATTCCGGTAATTGGTGTTTCCCAACTTTCAAGATCCATTGAAACGAGAGAGGACAAAAGACCTCAAATGAGTGATCTCAGGGATTCAGGCTCAATTGAGCAGGATGCCGATTTGGTAATGTTTGTATACCGTGAGGAATATTACCTGAAAAGGTCAGAACCATCTCCAGAAGATGAAAAGAAATTTGAAACCTGGAAAGCAAATATGAATAAGCATAGTAATAAAGCCGAAATCATAATTGATAAGAATCGTCATGGACCTGTTGGATCAATCAAAACCACATTCAATGGTAGATTGACCAAATTCGGGAATCTGGCAGAATCCTCCCAACTAGCTGGTGAACACGAAATTTCCATTGAAGATCCCTACTTTCCAACATCTTCACCAATGATGTAAACCTAACAATAATCAAATCTTGAATTAATGGCTTGGATTTGGGGTATATGCGGTAAGTAATATGCCTAAATTCACTTGGGTAAAATTAAACTAGTTAATTGGAAAGTCCTTGGCGCAATCAATCCTAACAATCAATTTGCAGGCAATTGCCGAAAACTGGCGTAGACTGGATAGGTTGAGCCCGCCATCGGTTGAAACAGGGGCCGTTCTGAAAGCAAACAGTTATGGTTTGGGAATTGGGAAAGTTGCCCCATATCTGGAAAAAACCGGCGTAAAATCTTTTTTCGTTGCCTTGGCCGAAGAGGGCAAGGAACTCAGAAAGCATGTTACGGACAAGGCAAGGATATTTGTACTGTCAGGGTATATGAAAGGGGACAGATCTCTAATAAAGAAGATGAATTTAATACCTGTCATTGTAACTCTTGAACAGTTTTTGCGATTCATTGAAGACTTGCCCAAACATAAATTTGGTATTCAGATTGATACTGGCATGAACCGCTTGGGAATGGAACCCGAACATTTTCTCGAGCTCAAGGATAAAATTGTTTCACTTAAACCCGAACTGATCATGAGTCACCTTGGTTGTGCCGATGAAGAAGACCAAACCATGACCAGAACGCAATTGTACAACTTTCTAGATCTCACAAGGGGTTTAAATTTTCCATTGTCCTTGTCAGCAACGGGAGGGATGATGTTGGGAAATGATTATTTCTTTGATCTGTGCCGCCCGGGGATTGGTTTGTTTGGCGGGCTTCCATTCAAAGATGGAGTTCCCGTGCTGTCCCTGAAAATACCAGTAATTCAGGTTCAAAAGGTATACAAGGGTGAAGGTGTGGGATATAATCGTGCGTGGATTGCACCCCGTGATACCACCTTGGCTACTGTAGCGGCTGGTTACGCAGATGGTTTGATCAGAGGTTTGAGTAATAATTCCCTGGCTTATGCCAATAACACGCCATGCCCTGTGGTCGGCAGGGTTTCGATGGATCTGATTACAATAGATGTCTCCGGTTTACAAGAAGTACCTGAATACTTAGAATTCATGGGGCCTATCCAAGGATTGGATGATTTAGCAAGGCAAGCATCGACAATTGGCCATGAAGTATTGACTGCCATTGGTCAAAGATACAAAAAGGTTTATGTCTAGTAAAAATTTTTATTTCTGTTCAGCAGTCATTTTTCCCTAAATCCGAATATGTCACTAGTCTTTTCATTTTTGGCAGCCATTGGAAGGGGTACCTTTCATATCTTTGAAGAGGTAGGTAACCTTACCTTTTTCATCATATCAACCATCAGAAGTCTTTTTAAAAGTCCCTTTTATTTCAAGGAATTCCTGCGGTCGGTAGTTTCTATTGGCTATTTCAGCTTGCCGGTCATAGGTTTGACTGCTCTATTCACAGGTGGTGCCTTGGCCCTGCAAATCTATTCAGGAGGTTCCAGATTCAACTCTGAATCGGCTGTTCCAGCAATTGTTTCAATAGGAATGGTGAGAGAGTTGGGACCTGTCCTATGTGGCTTGATGATAGCTGGCAGGGTCGGCTCTGCAATTGCGGCAGAAATAGGAACGATGAAAGTTTCGGATCAACTTGATGCCCTTGTTACCCTTTCAACCAATCCCAAGCAGTACCTAGTCATTCCGAGGGTAGCTGCTGCCACACTTGTTCTTCCAATCCTGACAGGTGTAGGAGATATATTGGGTATAATGGGAGGTTTTCTGGTTGGTACCCTTAAATTGGGCTTTTCTTCCCAGACCTATTTGAATCAGGCTGTACAGTTTTTGGAAACGGCAGACGTTGTATCCGGTTTGGTCAAAGGTGCCGTATTCGGTTTCATCGTTGCAACCATAGGATGTTATTGCGGTTTCAGGTCGGGTATGGGCGCTCGGGGAGTAGGCAAGGCTACAACCCAGTCAGTAGCACTTTCATCCATATTGATCATAGCTTCCAATTTTATCCTTACAGAAATATTCTTTTAAAGTGTCCAAGCCCTTAATTCAGCTACAGGAAATTTCAAAATCCTTTGGGGAAAACCATGTTTTGAAGAAACTGGACCTGACTATCAATGTAGGTGAGAGTGTTGTGCTTATCGGTGGTTCGGGTACTGGCAAATCCGTAGCCCTGAAAATTATCCTAGGGCTTTATCATCCTGATTCGGGCAATGTTCTCATAAATGGCACACGATCAAAGCCACCGTTTGAAGGATTCTTGTCACAGATCGGAATGTTGTTTCAGGGGGGAGCTTTGTTTGATTCACTCCCTGTCTGGAAGAATGTCGCCTTTAAACTCCTTAGAAACAGAAAAAAATACAGTGTAGGTGAAGCTAGAAAAATTGCCGAGGAAAAACTTGAAAGGGTTGGTCTGGGAAGTGAAGTTGCAGATCTGTATCCAGCTGAACTGTCCGGTGGCATGCAAAAAAGGGCTGGCTTGGCAAGGGCTATTGCAGACAGTCCTAAAATCCTGTTTTTTGATGAACCCACAACAGGATTGGATCCGATAAGGGCAGCAAATATCAGTGCCCTGATCAGGGAAATTGTTGATGAGAATTCGGCAACAGCATTAACGGTTTCACACGACATGACTTGTGTCAAGCAGATTGCAGACAAGGTGCATTTCTTGAAAGGTGGCTATATCGCTTGGTCTGGTACGGAAACGGAGTTTGAGAATATCAGTGAAGGAACGATTTATCACTTTGTAAAGGGGCTACCCGATCCGACCGAAGTAGAAAACTAAAACATCCGATACCTTTGGATTGGAGGGGCAACTTTTTTTTGTTTCAACAAATTTTATATTATGTTATGTTTTTAAAAACTAATTCGAGTAGATAGAGCAGTATATTTTTTCCAAAAGATCAGACATAACTCCTGGTTAACTGCATGAGTGGTTTAAATTATTTTGATATATTCGCGTTGGTACTGGTACTTGTCTCAGGTGCTTTTGCCTACTCAAGAGGATTTGCAAGAGAGGTAATGTCAATCCTCGGGTGGGTCGTTTCAGCACTGGTTGCCTACCTTGCTGCTCCCCTGGCTGCTCCCTTTATGACTTCTGTTCCGTATCTCGGGAATATCGTTGAGCACAGTTGTGAACTAGGTGTTCTTGGAGCTTTTGCAATAACTTTTGCCTTGGCATTGATTGTTTCGTCATTCATCAACAGCGTGGTAGTTTCGGTAACCAAACTACCAGGAATCAACATATTCAACAGGACACTTGGACTTTTGTTTGGCGTTTTGCGTGGGGGCTTCATTCTTACCATTATACTTTTGGCAGTTGACACGGTATTACCTACAGGTGGAATGTTCGATGCAATAACCCAATCCAATTCAGCTGAGATTTTTCAATATTCCAAAAACCTGATGAAAGAAAATATTCCAAATGAAACACCCGACTGGGTCACCTATGTTTACCAGAACCTCATGGCTTCCTGTAATATCATTGATACTGCTGTAGATGCTGCCAGTGAATTAATCACTGATGAATTAACTCCCGATGAATTACCCCAAGAATAATTTCTCCTTCATACATAATCCTCCAACTCAGGAACTTGACCAATGATAACCCCAGCGGGGAATAAAGGAATTGCCTTGGTCACCGGCGCTTCAAGAGGTCTTGGAGCATCAATGTCGTTATTGCTTGCAGAGAAGGGTTATACGATTATCACGGTTGCCAGAACAGTTGGTGGCTTGGAAGAGCTGGATGACAGGATTAGGAAGAGGGGAGGTAATTCTTTCCTTTGTGTATTGGATATAACGAATGGGAGTGAAGTACAGGCAGTCTGTCAAAACATATACTCGAAATTCGGCCAAATTGACTTGTGGATTCATACCGCCATCAATCCGTCACCACTCAATCTGACCCATCAAATTGAGCAAAAAAACCTTAAGCGGTCTGTTGCCGTGAACATACTGGCAACAAGTCATCTCATCAATTGTATTCATCCATTACTCAAGAAAACCGGCCAGGCTGTCTTCCTTGATGACCCAAGATTGAGCAAAAAATTCATGGGAATTTACGGCAGCACCAAACGGGCACAAATCGAATTGGCCAGAGCGTGGAGTATGGAAACCACCAATCTGGGCCCTAAGGTAATAATCCATACTCCTTCAGAAATGTATACCAAGACTACACTGACCTTTTTTCCCGGAATTAGGGAAACCGACATATCAACACCTGATGATGAAGCAAAAAAGCTAATTGATACGATTTTTTCCTGATTTGATCAGGTTGAGGGCTACCCTAGTGATTTCTCAGGAGTAGCCTGATGGGAGTTCCCCGCAGATTGAATCTGTTTCGCAAGCCATTAATCAAATACCTTTTGTAACTTGTTGGCAGGGCCTTGGGCTTGCTGCATTTTAGGACAAAAGTTGGTGGCCGGTTATTGATTTGAGAAATGAACCGAAGCTTTATCCTCAATCCTGCAACGGCGGGAGGTGGATGTTTGTACACCATATGTTCCAGCCATTTGTTCAACTCTCCGGTTGATACCCTATAATTCCAAATCTCGTGAATATTCCTGACTTCTCGTAATAATGACTTCAAGCCCCGTTTGTAGAGGGCAGAAACACAAACCAGCTTGATCCCCTTCAATTGGGGTAGGGATGTTTCGATTTTATGATGCAATTCTCTTTGCCTGGCTTTCTTGTCCTTGACCAAGTCCCATTTGTTAATGGCAATTACCACTCCCCTACCCTCTCTTTCGGCCATGTCGGCTATTCGAAGGTCCTGGGTATCGAGGGGGCTCGTCGCATCAATCAGTACGATGACGATTTCAGAAAACCTGATTGCCCTTAACCCCTCGGAAACGGATTCTTTTTCTATATCATCAACAACCCTACTTTTTCGTCGCATGCCTGCCGTATCATAAATCTCGACCTCCGTACCTTCCCACTTGGTTCTGATGGAAATGGCATCCCTGGTAATTCCCGGGGTCGCCCCCGTGAGCAATCTTTCATCACCAACGATCTGATTGATCAGTGATGATTTACCGGCATTGGGCCTTCCGATTACGGCTATCCTCAATGGCCTTGTATTTTCCAATATCTCACCATCCCAATCATTTTCCTGAGTGACTTCTGGCAAGACCCCCATCTCTTCCTCTAAGGGGAAGGATTGCATGCATTGCTGGATTTGTTCCATAAGATCGCTTATTCCGGTACCGTGTTCGGCCGAAATGTAAACCGGTTCTCCCCACCCTAACCTACGTAC
>CAZHIL010000537.1:0-4737 GCA_964532985.1 uncultured Albidovulum sp.
CCTTTGGGGCACTTGCCAAAATGGCATTGAAGCATGATTTTTTTCCGAACCAATACTTTAGGAAAGTCGTGAAGGCTCGGCAAATGGCACAAAGCTTTCCACTTATCCCAGCCATGAAAACCTATCAGGCTTTCAGGACAAAAGACAGTTCCTGGGAAAATCTCTGTCCTCCCCTTGTACCTTTAACAGAAAATGAAAAAAGTCAATTCATATCGGATTTGGAACAGTTGGAATTACTACCACTCTCCTAAGAAAAACCAACTTCAAGAAAATTTATCAGCTTTGTGAATGAGAGTTTTGAAGAACCTCCTTCAAAGCTTTCGAAAGTAAGATAAAATCAGGTTATATCATTGCATTAATGTTAACTAAAATTACCCCGAGGTAAGGTAATTTGAAATTAGAAACGACAGTAAACGTATGAAAGGCTCCAAAGATTTTGACTTATCGAAAACCCTTGGACAATGTTCTTGAATTAGAGGTGTATTGTGAAATTTAGTGATACCGAAATTCGAAAGCGATTGCGTTTGGGTGAGGATTATAGATGGGAGTTTAAACAAGTTGAGTTTAAGGGTAATCACGTGAAAAGCCCGTCTCGGCAGGATTTTGCTGATGAAATGACTGCCTTTGCGAATGCCGATGGAGGCGTAATTCTATGTGGAGTAACAGACCAAGGAAAAATTCAGGGGATGGATTTCAACAAACTGGCATCCTTGGACAAGCTATTGGTTGAAGTCGCTAAGGATACATTTAAACCTGCTTTAAAGATCAAAGTTGACCACCGCGAATTGGATGGGAAAGCTTACATATTAGTTGAAGTACTGAAGAGTAACTCGGTCCATGAACGAGATGGAAGAGCTTATATTCGAGTTGGTGCCACCAAAAGCCGTCTTGAGGGTGATGAACGCTCAAGCCTAACTCAAAACCGTGAACAAAGCAGGTTCACGAGTTATGATATGCAAACCGTTCCCAATACTGGTTTCAACACACTTGATCCAAAACTATGGGAACCTCTGTTGAGTGTGACTTGGGCCGAAAACCCCCTTCGTGGACTTAAGAATCTTCGCCTCATTGCTGTGGATGAGGCCGATCAGGACCGAGCCACAATTGCAGGAATATTGTTGTGTACTGAAAGACCAGAAGAATGGTTACCACAAGCTACGATTATGGCAACTCACTATCGCGGTCAAGACCGTGCATCAGGTCAATTAGATGCTCAAGAAATTATTGGCCCACTTAATATCCAGATAGCGCAGGCGGTGAAATTCATAAAACGAAATATGCGTAATTCGGCCAGAAAGGTTCCAGAACGGGAAGATATTCCAGAATACAGTATTGCAGCAGTATTTGAAGCAGTGGTCAATGCTGTCGTACACCGTGACTATTCATTGAAAAAAAGACGAATAAGATTATCAATGTTCAAGGAACATCTTGAGATTGACGCCCCGGGGAGTCTTCCAAATGGAATGGCCATTGAAAGTATGGATATTAGCCAAGCAACGAGAAACGAAGTTATTGCTTCGGTCTTTGGCAGGATTCCAGTTGGTGATATACCGGAGACTAGTGACCGTAAGTACCTGATTGAAAGGAGGGGGGATGGTGTATCAATTATCAAGAAAAAAACGTTTGAAGCAACCGGAAAATATCCTTCATATGAGCTGATTGATAAGTCAAACCTTTTGCTGAAGATTCCAGCAACGAAACTCGAATTCAATCCTGCCACCTCAACAATTAATGTTTACTCGAATGATCGTCCTTTAGAAGGGGCTAATGTGCTTGCATTGTTCCCGAATAAGACTTGGCAAAAAGAAACAACCAATGTGAGTGGTGAAGCTGTCTTCAATCTACATACAGCAAATCTCCCGATGACTGTTTTTGTGGCGAAACATGGTTACTCAGGAGAAGTATTTCAAAATTGGTTGCCTAATCTGGGAGGTCAGTTGATTGAACTCACAAAAATGCCCTCGGGCGGGTCAACAATTTTTCCAAACGAAACTGGGAATTTACCAGATCTCAGGGGTCGGCTAAACTGAACTTTGCTTTATTTTTTTGATCAAGACTATTCATTAACCCCCTTTGCAAGGGGATTCAAGGCAGAAGTTGACCTTTTCCAACCTGTCACGATTATGGGAACAGCCTAATCCATCCTGACCCCAAGCAATTCAAAAGCCCTTTCCTGTATCACCGTTGGTCTTGTCACAATGGGCACCCTTTCGTCACTCCCCGGCAACTCGACCATGTTCAGGGACATGGTTCCCAGATCGGCCAGCAATGTCCGGAAACCGTGGACCGGCAATCCCTCTTCCGTCCGGTGGGTTCCCATCTTCCTCTCGGCCCTTTTCGAGACCTTGCCCTTCTCCACCGGTGATGAACGCCTTTCCTCTGCCCCCCGGGGATCATCATCCTGGTACAGGAGGGGAGCCAGCAACCGGCGCATGTGCCATTCAAGGTAATAGGCCAGCATGCACAGGAAGACATGACCCCTTACATGGTTTTCGGTATGGACATAAACCGGACGTATCTCGAGTTCGGTCTTGATGGTCCGGAAGGCCCGTTCAACCCTGGACAGGGACTTGTAGGCCGCAACCGCATCATCGGGGGCAATCCTTTCCGCGGGAAGGCTGGTACGGATGGCATATATGCCGTCAAGCCTGGCCTCTTCGGCAATCTTCCGTTCCCTCCGCTGCCACGTCATGGAATCCTCCGTGATGGTGATCCTGAAGTGCTTCTCGACCTTCTTGCGGTTGGCTTCCCGGCCAACCCTCCGGCCAATGGTATCCTTCCCCCGCAATCCACCCCTTGCCACCAATGAGGATATCCGTTCCAGAATCACTTCGGTCGCCACCAGCAATTCCTCCCGGACCCGCCGCCTTTCCTCCCGGAGACGGGGATTGAGGCAGACAAGGATCCGTTCACCGGGAAAGTCGGGATGGACCAGTTCCATCACCCGGTCGGGAATCATCTCATCGGGAATGAGCGGGGTCATCCCCTTGGGTTCTCCCCTGGTCAGTTTCCCCAGATCGGTCGTCTTCAGTGCACTGATCCAGTCAATGCCCGCCGGTTCAAGATCTTCCCTTATCCGGGCCGAGGTGATCATTCCGCGGTCACCGACAAGGGCAATGTTCCTGATGCCGAAACGCTCCCTCACCCTTCTGACCTGGCTGGCGATGGTGGCGGGATCACCGGTGTTGCCGGCAAAGACCTCGACCGCAACGGGACACCCCCGGTGGTGCAGAGAAGTCCGATGACCAACTGTTTCCTTCCCTTCTTCCGGTCACGGTTGTAACCGTATTCGGCAAGGGGGCATTTGGAACCCTCGAGGTAGGTACTGGTGACATCATAGAGGAGGAGGGTTCCATCCTCCAGGTGCCTGTTGGCCAGGCTTTTCTCGATCCATGGCTGGCGCTTGACCAGCCAGTCCATGAGGGCCAGTGTCTCCCTGATCCCGACCTCGCCCAGCCCAAGGACCGTGCCAAGGCTGGTCGTGGCGGAATCGGGTGACAACATCCGGGCCATGGCCGATTTCGAAACCGGATCGAGAAGCTGGCAGATGATGGCCGCAAGGGCCAGTTTCCTTTCCCTGCCGTCCTGGCGGTGGAGTATTTTGTCAAGGCCGAGCTTTTTGGCCATGCCGAGGGCGGCCCTCGCATGGCCATGGGGAAGGGACCTCGTGATGGGCATGAGTTCGGACGGATCCCTGACGGCGGTACCGCCCTTGAGGAGGATGCGCAAACCCTCGATGACCGGTTCCGGGAAACCGGTGAGGTTGGCGATGGTTTTTTTCCGTATCCTGTTTCCTTCCCTCCATGCCTGCCTGAGGAGTATGACCCTGTTTCCCCTTTGGTTGTAGATGGTTTCGATGTTGTATGCCATTGTCGTGACCTTGTGTATGGGAACTGATGGGTATAATATATTGCTTTACTGGATAAATACAATGGCATTTACATAATAATCCTGCCTGTTCAGGATATGGGAACAATAAGGCAGGATTTGAGGGGTGCAAACATGACAAATCCCGTTGATCATGGGGTGGGGACGGAATTATTGCTTGGGAAAGTTCAGGCTAAATCCTATCCTTGATACCAGTGAAAGGACCTATTTATATGCTGACAATATTGCGATTGAGGATGGACAACAACAACCTGTAACTTTTCGGCTAGGTAAGCCGTTGAAACTTACAGATGCTTATGGAACAGAGAAATCCTTGACCATTCTTGCTATAATTGGACGTTCATCCCTGCTGGAATATAGATCACTTGAATAATCTATATCTAAATTACAAAGCCATGAATTTTTTCAATTTCCATTGTTTTCGGCATAATCCATAGCAGTACTTGCAGCACCCAAAATTCCGGCAAGATTTCCCATGGTTGCCTGAACGAAAGTGACCCGGTTGTAATATTCTTCGATTCCAACTGATTTTGCTCGCTGATAAAGTTTATCAATAAATCCCTGTCCTGCGGTGCTCCAACCACCTCCGAAAGCAAAGCGATGAGGTGCAAAAATTTGCACAACATTACAGGCCCAAAGGCCCAACCAATCTGCAGTTTCATTCAATTTGCCGATACAGACAGGGTCATCCTCGAATGAGCCCTCAATAATGTGTCTAACCGAAGGATCTCTGTTTTCTCTCTCAATAACCTTGCCCAGATAACTTTCAGGATATTTCTGGGCCAACTGTTTTGCATCCCGGCTGATCGCCACTCCTGAAGCGACCGACTCGATACAACCCCAGCATCC
>CAZHIL010000538.1:0-10288 GCA_964532985.1 uncultured Albidovulum sp.
AGACGGGCATAATGTCGATGATCTGGTATCCGAATTGGAAAAGGTCAAAAACACCGAGGAAGATGGTCCTGTTTTAATTCATATCCTGACTGAAAAGGGAAAGGGGTATAAGCCGGCTGAAGAATCCGCAGACAGATTCCACGGAGTGGGTCAATTTGACAAGAATACCGGACAAGCTCCCACGAAACTTGCGAATGTCCCTTCTTTCACCAAGGTTTTTTCCGATAGTTTGATCAAGGAGGCACATCTTGATTCAAAAATTGTGGGAATCACCGCAGCTATGCCCAGTGGTACTGGGTTAAACCATTTTGCCAAAATTTTTCCGGAAAGAACCTTTGATGTTGGACTAGCCGAACAACATGGAGTTACATTTGCCGCTGGTCTTGCCGCAGGTGGTGTTAAACCTTTCGTTGCCATTTATTCGACATTCCTGCAAAGAGCCTTTGATCAAATTGTCCATGATGTCGCCATACAGAATTTGCCGGTAAGATTTGCCATTGACCGGGCAGGTTATGTCGGTGCCGATGGACAAACCCATTGTGGTGCCTTTGATGTGGCTTATCTAGGGTGTTTGCCCAATTTCATCCTTATGGCACCCGCCGATGAAGCTGAATTGATGCATATGGTTGCAACAGCTGCAGCCATGGATGATCATCCGATCGCTTTCAGATTTCCGAGGGGATCGGGTTTGGGAGTCGAACTCCCATACAGGGGAGAATTATTGCCAATCGGAAAGGGAAGGATTCTTCGAGAAGGGACACAGGTTGCCTTATTATCCTATGGCCTCCCATTGGAGGATTGTCTCATAGCCAGTCAAACCCTCGAAAAACTGGATGTATCCACCACCGTTGTTGATGCAAGGTTTGCCAAACCTCTCGACAAGGAACTAATTTGCTACTTGGCTGCCCATCACGAATTGATGATTACCATCGAGGAAGGATCAATCGGAGGATTTGCCTCTCAGGTACTTTCCCTCCTAAGTGAAAACGGTTTCATGGATTCGTCCTTGAAACTAAGGTCAATGTATATGCCCGATATGTTCCTGGATCAGGACAAGCCTGAATTGCAGAGGGAATATGCCGGTTTGCACCATACCCATATTGTTGAAAAGGTTTTATCCTCATTGAGAGATACTTCCGAGCATAATTTTTTGGATAGTCTAGTCATCTCCCGAGTGGAATAAGTCGTTCTGATCCACATTCCGCTAGGTTAAAGTCATAAATTAATCCAAGCACAATTCCTTTTTGCGCTTTCCAGGCTGGCATCAATAAACGCCATTCCCTCAAAACCATCCTCAATACCCGGATAATCTACCTCGGCTGGAATTGCCTGATGGTTGTCTACTGAATAAATCGCCCTTGCCGCTTCCAAATAAAGGTTGGCAAAGGCCTCATAATAACCCTCTGGATGCCCGGCAGGTACATGGGTTGCCCTTTGGGCTTCAAAGGTTGTTTCCGCACTGCCTCTGGTAATCAGCTGCTTGGGCTTGTTCAATTGATATAACCAGAGTTTGGAGGGATCTGTGTGTGACCATTCCAGACTCCCCTGATCACCATAAACTTTGAAATTCAAACTGTTTTCATGCCCTATTGCAACCTGCGAGACCCAAATCAATCCAATCGCATCATTTTCCATCCTCAGGTTTACGATGGCATTATCATCTACCCTCCTTGTTTTTATGAAGGCGCTCAATTCCGCCGAAACGGACCTAACCTTTAGGCCGGATACATATCTGAGCATATGAAACGCATGAGAACCTATATCGGCAATGGTCCCTCCTTGACCAGAGCGGGCTGGGTCTGTCCGCCATTCAAAAGTTTTCAACCCCGTTTCTTCGATTGGAGTAGCCAGATGACCTTGCGGATATTCGACCTTTATCATTTTTATTTGACCGATATCGCCCCGCAGAATCCTGGCCTTCGCTTCTCTGACCAATGGATACCCGGTATAACAATATGTCATCATGAATACACGGTTGGAACGCTGGACAACATCCTGAATCTCTCTTGCTTCATCAAGGGATATGGTCAAGGGCTTGTCACAGATCACATGGATACCCCTGTTGATGAATGACTTGATGGGGCCACCATGCAGATGGTTTGGAGTGGTTATAACTACAGCCTGGATACCATCCTGTCTGGCACTTTCCCTTTCCGCCATTTCCTCATAGGTTCGATAGTTTCTGTCTGGTGAAACACCCCATTCAAGGGCAGATTCAAGGGAAACTTCAGGGTTGGAAGAAAAAACACCTGCACAAAGCTTGAAGCGGTCAAACATTTCAGCCGAGGTACGATGGACCTTCCCGATCCCTCCCGTCTTTCCGCCACCCACCATGCCATAGCGGATCGGTGTTTTGTGATAAGTCAAATCCTATCTCCTTCGCTTATAAATACATACACGTATTAAAAAATCTCCTTTTTCGAAAGCTTAAATTTGCCATCATAAAATTTACTGGAGACAGTAGTATATTTTTCTGTGTTAAAGTAAGCAAAATAACCAAAACAAACAAATACATTAGATGGAAATATTGTCCGGATTCGGGATTGGGGAAAAATGGATTTTGGTCTGAGCGAAGAACAGGAGATGATCGTTTCAACGGTCAGGGATTTTGTCGAAACGGAAATTTACCCGCATGAAAGTGAAATTGATAGAACAGGGGTGGTTCCCAAAGAGCTGGGGATGGAAATTGCAAGGAAATGCAAGGAAATTGGTTTTTTTGCCTGTAACCTGCCAATTGAAGTTGGTGGTGGTGGATTAAATCACCTTGATTTTACCCTTGTTGAAAGGGAATTGGGTCGTGGAACCCAGGGTTTGACGGTTTTTTTCGGTCGTCCCTCTGGCATTTTAATGGGCTGTACGGATGAACAACGGGAAAAATACCTTTACCCTGCTGTAAAGGGTGAAAAATTTGACGCCTTGGCAATGACGGAACCCAATGCCGGTTCTGATGTCAGAGGCATGCAATGCACTGGCAAACAGGATGGAACCGATTGGGTAATAAACGGAACCAAGCATTTTATATCTCATGCGGACATTGCCGATTTCGTCATCGTGTTCATTGCCACGGGAGTTGAGGAAACACCTCGTGGTCCAAAAAAGAAAATAACTGCCTTTCTCGTTGATCGTGGCACCAAGGGTTTTGAAATTGCAAAGGGATACAATTCGGTCTCCCATCGTGGCTATCAAAACTGCATATTGAGATTTGAGGACTGTCGATTGCCTGAAGCCCAGATTCTTGGTGAAATCCACAAGGGTTTTGAAGTGGCTGAAACCTGGCTTTATGCAACCAGATTGACAGTTGCTGCCACAAGTGTAGGAAGAGCTCGCAGGGCCTTTGAACTTACCCTACCCTATACCGCCGAACGCAAGCAATTTGGCCAGCAAATAGGTAAGTTTCAGGGTGTGAGTTTCAAACTGGCGGACATGATCACAGCCATTGATGCAGCTGATCTGCTTACTCTCTCTGCAGCCTGGCGACTTGACAGGCAACTGCCTGCCAACCGGGAAATCGCAAGTGCCAAGCTTTATGCAACCGAAATGCTGGCCCAGGTAACCGATGAATGTATTCAAATTCATGGTGGCATGGGGCTTATGGACGACTTGCCGTTTGCACGGTTTTGGCGTGATTCCAGGGTTGAAAGAATTTGGGATGGTACCTCCGAAATACAGAGGCATATAATCGGACGGGATTTACTTCGTCCCCTAGGTGGTTAACTCCGATGGAGGATCTGAATAAAATTTTACGACCAAAAACAATAGCTGCCATTGGTGGCAACTGGGCCGCCAGCGTTGTCAAGCAGTGTTTGCTGGCGGGGTTTGGTGGCACCATATGGCCTGTCAATCCCAACCGAAAGGATATGTTGGGCATACCATGTCTGCCATCAATAAGGGATATTCCCGAACCACCTGACTGTACCTTTATTGGTGTAAGCAGAGAAGAATCGATTTCAATCATGGAATATTTGGCTGGGGAAGGGGCTGGAGGTGCCGTATGCTTTGCATCCGGGTTTGCCGAATCGGTTGCGGAAGACAAAAGAGGAAAGAAATACCAGGAAGAACTTGTCTCTGCCTCGGGTTCCATGCCTTTTTTGGGACCCAATTGTTATGGCATGATAAACTACTTGGATGGAATACCTATTTGGCCCGATGTTCATGGCGGGAAAAAACGTGATAAAGGTGTGGCAATAATCTGCCAGAGTTCAAACATTGCCATCAATATTACAATGCAATCCAGGGGCTTACCCCTTGGGTATGTAATAACAACCGGCAATCAAGCTAAAATCAGCATGGCTGCTATTGCAATTGACCTGCTGGAAGACCCGAGGGTAACTGCCATTGGGCTATATATTGAGGGTTTTGGTGACATTCGGGAGTTTGAACAGCTCTCCCTTAAAGCAAGAAAAAAGAAAATCCCCATTGTTGTCCTGAAGGTCGGAGAAAGTGAACAGGCTACGTTGTTGACCTATTCACATACAAGTTCCATTGCAGGCTCAGCCGCAGGCTCCCGGGCATTCCTGAAGCGTTTGGGATTTGGCCAAACCTCCACCATACCTGAAATGATCGAAGCATTGAAAATCCTTCATTTGGGTGGACCGCTCAAGGGTAGAAAGGTGGCTTCCATGTCCTGTTCTGGAGGCGAAGCATGCTTGATGGCAGATCTGGGGAGCAAAATCAACCTCGATTTTGTCAATCTCAATTCCAGGCAGAAAAATGCCCTCAAAAATACCCTTGGTTCCAGGGTTCATCTGTCCAATCCCCTTGATTACCATACCTATTTATGGGGGAACGAAGAGGAATTGTTCAAGGTATTCCAAGGAATGATGCTGGGAAATCAAGATCTGCTTTATCTGGTCATGGATTTTCCCCGCGAAGATAGATGTCAGGGCTTTGGTTGGGATGAAACATTAAATGCATGGCTCAAGGCGAAGGAAATGACCGGGGCCCGGACAGCAATTGTTTCCCTCTTGCCAGAAAATTTGTCTGAAAATCAAAGTGAATACCTCTCAAGTCAAGACCTCATCCCTCTTTGTGGCCTGCAAGAAGCCCTTACTGCGACGGATATTTGTGCGGATATTGGGGAAGGATGGGAATCATCCGATCCCGTTCCAATTATCAAGGGTAACAATTCGGGTACGGTTTTTACAGCCGAAGATCAGAAAATACGCCAAATCCTATCAGACCGTAATGTTCCATTTCCAAGGGTTCAATACTTTGCCAGCGAAGCGGAAATCGAAAGCTGCATTGATGAATTGGAGTTCCCGGTTGTACTCAAGGCACAGGGCCTGTTGCACAAAACCGAGCACGGTGGCGTGATATTGAACCTGACATCGGGTAAGGCCTTGCTTGAATCTGCAAACAGTATGGATTCTCCAAACGGATTCATTGTCGAAGAACAGGTATCCAACGGTGTGGCAGAAGTAATGATAGGAATAACCAATGATATTGCTACCGGTTTGATGCTCACATTGGGAAGCGGAGGAATTCATTCCGAATTGTGGCAAGATGTACAACATCTATTGTTACCTGTCACCAAGCATGAAATAGCCACTGCCTTGGAAAAGTTGAAAATTTACCCTCTCCTTGAGGGCTACAGGGGCAAACCAGGGGGTGACATGGAGTGCCTGATAGAATCAATAGCCTGCCTAACCGATTTCGCCATTGAAAATCATGAAACATTGGTTGAGATTGAAATTAATCCCTTTATTTCATTAGAAAAGGGGGGATATGCCGTGGATATTCTGGCTCGATTTACAAATGAAAGTGACAAATTATGAAACATGCACCTGTAAAAACCCACATCGAAGGAGGAATTCTGGAAGTAACAATTGACCGACCAAAGGCCAATGCCATTGACCTTGAAACCAGTCGTCTGATGGGTGATATCTTTATGGAATTCAGGGACAATCCAGATTTGCGTGTGGGCATTGTACGGGCCGAGGGGGAAAGATTTTTCTGTGCCGGTTGGGATTTGAAGGCTTCCATGGATGGGGATGCCGTGGATGGTGATTATGGTATCGGTGGCTTTGGTGGGATCCAGGAACTTGGAAACCTGAACAAGCCTCTCATTTGTGCAGTCAATGGTATTTGTTGTGGTGGTGGTCTTGAAATCGCCCTATCCTGTGATTTGATCCTGGCAAGTGCAAATGCCACCTTTGCCCTACCCGAAATCAGGGCAGGAGTCGTTGCAGATGCTGCATCGGTCAAATTGCCAAAAAGGATACCATATCACGTTGCCATGGATTTACTGCTAACTGGAAGATGGTTTGATACGGATGAAGCCTTGAGGTGGGGAATCGTCAAGGAAGTGGTTCCATTTGATCAACTCCGGGACAAGACTTGGGAACTTGCCAGATTGCTTGAAGCAGGACCTCCACTAGTTTATGCCGCAACCAAAGAAATTGTTCGGGAAGCTGAAAATCTCAGGTTTCAGGATGCCCTGAACCGAATTACCAAACGACAACTAGTTACCGTGGACAAGTTGTATTCAAGTGAAGATCAGAAGGAAGGTGCCAGGGCTTTTGTTGAAAAACGGGATCCTGTTTGGAAAGGCAAGTAATAGTAATAAACCTGTTTATGGATAAATGTTAAATTAATCAGGAATTACTTTGAGTTGTACTAACTCTTAGGCCAGATTACCTCAACTTCTCTGATCATCATCTGTGAGGATGACGTTTTCCCAAAGGGGATGGGGAACAGGATCTTTTTTTGTAAAAATATACTGCCTGAATATCTCTAGGTAATTCTTGTACTGATAACCCTCATTTCTTTGTAGATATTTTTCCCGGTTGGCATCAAAGAGCTTTGGCAATTTGTACCAGGGAACTTCAGGTTGCATGTGATGAACCAAATGGAAATTGTTGTTGAGAAAGAGGAAAGCCAATGGCCCCCTGTCGTCAACGACGACAGTTCTACCTCGTGGTTGCTCATGTGCCCGGTGTTCAAGATAGGTTCGTATTTTCAACAAGCCGAAACCGAGATAGGCAGAAACAACATACAACCACAATGGAATCCCGTCAACCAACCAGACCCAAGCCAAAACGGGGATTATACCGACTAGATGCAAAATCCAAGCTCTGGTTATTGACCAATCTCCTGACCGTGCATGTCTGAAATCATCCAGGCCCAGTACCAACAGGGATATAGCCGGTCCAATCAATATTCTTCCCGATAAGGTGCTATTAAATGACAAGATCCCCTGAATTGGTCGTGAAAGATTATTCCAAACCTTTGGATCCAGATAATTGGTTTCCGGATCCTCATAGGGATCAGTCAAATTGGGATCATAATGATGTTTGAGATGGGTATCCTTGAACCTTTCATAAGGCACCAGCAATCCGACTGCAGGGAATACCAGTGCCTCACTCAACCAACGATTGGGCAGTGGATGACCGTGAATGACCTCATGTTGAAGCGAGGAATGCAAGGTTATGGACAAGGTTAGGAATATAAAACCCAAAATAGCTGAAAATTCGTAAAGAATTGTCGTACTAATTCCCCACACTGCATAGCAAAATACCATTACCAATAAGGTTGGCCACTCAATTCTGCTTGAACTTGAAGAGATCATATTCACAAGACGTTGTTTTGTAACTCCTTAAGAATTCTTTTAGCACAATATTTCGGGTGTTGCTTGAAAATATTTATGAAGTGATAATTCCTTCATCAAGCCATTGATCAAATATTTTTAAGACCTTATCAGCAAACTCCTGATCATTTATATGGCAATCCAGTTCGGTCAGTTTCACTGGTGGTTTACAGGAGTTCCTGAATTCTTTGACCAGAGCCCTTTGTGCTTCAGGATCATAAAATGGTTGCCCTTCCTTGTCCCATCCCTGAATTCCCACCTTGGGGACAATCAGATTGACCGGAGCCCTGGATTTTGAAATACGGTCACAAATTTCCCTGCCAACTCGACATCTTTCCTCTCGTGTCAAGCCTGCTGAGCATATGAGCCGATTATGGGCATGGAACTCGCGACCCTCAAATACTGCAGGAGGTTCTTGCCAGGTTGGGAAATCAATTAGATCGATGCATCCTGGTGCTACAATTTGAGGTGTGTCTGATAGTCCTGCACCAAACATCCTGTTTTCACCCGCACTCAGTACAGACCCATAAACAAGGTTGGTTATTTCTTGTGGGGCAAAATCCATAACACAGGAAAAGACACCATTCCGGGCCAAGTTGTCAAAAGCCATGCCACCCATGCCGGTAGCATGAAAAACCGCCAGTTCAAAACCTCTTTTTTCAATTTCCGGCAACAATTTGATCATGTAAGTCAATACAGTGGATCCAAAACTGGTCATTCCGACAACAGGTTTTGATTTATTCCATGGTTTTGCCGACCGGGCTGCACCTAAAACTGCACCAGCAGCAAGGCTGAGGGAGGACTTACAAATCGAGTTCAAACCATACAATCCACCTGCCCACAGAGTCATTTGTATATCTGCAGCAAGGCGGGATGGGGCAATCATGGGTGAGAATGAAACAGTCGAAACCACTTGCTTGGGAATACCAATGGGTAATGCCTGACAAACTTCCAGGGCCAAATCAGTACCCATAGTTCCACCCAAAATTATCACCCCATGCATCTGGTTATTGATATAGAGATCCAAAGCCAGATTTGCGGCGCCTTTTGCCATTGCTTGCATGGCCAAGTTTTCGTCTTCGAAGGAAATGATTTCCGGAATTGAACTCCCTCCTTGAGCTGCTACTTCCTCCTTGAAAATATCAACCTCGGAAACGGGTTCTCCTAAAACCCCAACATCCATGCGGATTACCTTTCCCCCTTCGGCCTGTATACAATCCGCTATAAAGGACAATTCACTATCCTTGGTATCGTAGGTTCCAATTATCAGGATGGTTTTTTGTTCATTGGGCATTTTTCTGTGGATAACTTTTCTTTTTGTTAACTGTTAATTTTCAATTCGACTATGCGTAGTTCATGGATTTCATTCAATATTCATTTCAGGGGGATTCCATCTCCTGTTTTAATATTAATCCTCTTTTTTTCGGGCAGGAGACATCAATTGGAGGTTTCGGAGTACTTTGCCTCGATCATCCAGCATGTGCTTTCTGCGGTTGAAAAGAAGCCTGCCAAATTTGGATGAGGATTTTCGGTAAGTCCATTTTCTTTCCTTCCGGGGCTCCCATTCCCTCATTACCCGCAGGAAATGAACCAGTAGCACAATGATGATTACAGCAAAAATCATTGCTGCAATGGGTCTGTCGATAAAGTCCAAAGGTTCCTTGACCCTACTCATGGAACTACGAAACTTCACCTCCATGATACCACCCAGAACCATACCAAGAATGATCGGAATAATCGGAAGTTTGAGCCTCCTCAGAATATAACCCAATAGGCCAAAAACAGCTGCCATGGCACAATCGGAAGGATTGTTCCGTAAGGAATAGACACCTACAAACCCCAAGGTCAAAATACACACACCCAGATACCTGTTAGGTATCCTGACCAGTTGAACAAGGAAATTGGTTGCAAACATCAGGAATATGACCACCACCACATTCAGAATCAGGAGAGCCAGATATAGAGCTGTTACAAAATCCAATTGGTAGAGAAACAATCCCGGTCCAGGGATTACATTGTGAACATAAAATACCGATAACATCATTGCTGTAAGAGCTTCACCTGGAATCCCCAAGGCCAATAGGGGAATCATGGCAGCACCAGGTACCGCATTGTTGGCAGTTTCAGATGCAATGAGACCTTCAGAAGATCCGTGGCCAAATGCCTTTGGCCGTTTGGAAATCCTTTCGGCAGTGGTATAGGACATGAATTGGGCTGTAAATTCCCCTACCCCGGGAATTATTCCCATCACCACTCCAAAACATCCTGAAATTCCTGCAACAACCGGATGTCTGGATAACTCCCTGAACCCCTGAAATAGGTTTCCACGTACCTTGTTCACACGTATCTTGACATCATCCCCACTCATCAGGAAATAGGCCTGGCTTATGGCAAACAGTCCCAAAACCACAACGATAAGATCAATGCCATTCGCCAGCCAGCTTTGGTCGAAAGTGTATCTGCTTGAATATTTGACCGGTTCGAGGCCAACCGTATTCAGAAAAAGTCCGAAACAGGCCAACATGCCTGCTGCAAGAATTTTTCCCCGATGGGCGATGATGACCAGAACAAGTCCCAGAAGTGCTGCCAGAAAAATCTCCCTGGAACCAAAGAGGGGAGCTACCTTGGCCAGAATCGGTGCCATCAGTATCAGGCATATGACCGAAAAGATGCCACCAAAAAAGGATGCGGCATAGGCCAGGC
>CAZHIL010000539.1:0-7911 GCA_964532985.1 uncultured Albidovulum sp.
GCCGTTAATGGACGGGTGGCCATTCCGCCCAAGGCCAACAGGAAAAATCCATGGGTGATTGACATGACCCTTTACAAAAGCCGCAACAGGATCGAACGCTTCTTCGGGCTGATCAAGGAATTCCGGAGGGTCGCAACCCGCCATGACAAGCGGGCACGAAATTACCTCTCGACCGTGATGCTGACCGTGTCACGATACTTGCTACGCAAAATCGCAAGACTGCAATTAATTGAGTCCACACCCTAGTTAAATTTCAACTGAGAGTTGATTTTTATCATTTGTCTTTTACCAGTCACGATTAGAATAAACTGTAATGGTCCACTAAGTTCTTATAATCCATATTTATCAAACAATCTCTGCATAAAAACAGAAAAAGTTTGTAAATAGCTAAGATTAACTTTTAGTTAATAAATCTGCGAGTGTTCTTGCACTATCTAATTGTGTTTTAGTAGTATATCTTGGACCTTGTATCGATCCTAGTGGCGCTTCACCAAAGGGAATTGGTTTGGCTAACTGGGTGGCTGGGTCTCTGAAATTGATTTTATATTTTCCAACATATTCACCATAATCCACAATGCTTTCAATTTCTGCAATATGTGTTATGGAAGAAACTGGGGCAGTTTGATAGACAGCAATCCATTTCAATTTTTTCAACATAACTTGTGAAATACGAATTGCGTACCAAGCATTTTCTCCTAGGAATACCTTATTGAATCCATCTTCTTTAGCTGGAACAATAATTGTATCCAATGCAGAATTACCTTGGGTTATTCCTGTATTCGATTGTCCATTAATTTGATTATCGTCTACAATAAATGGTCTGGGTGTTTCAAAGGCCCTTAAGCCCACTAGTGGTAAAATTTGATATATTTCTTTCAAATAAGTTTTCATATCTGCTTTTTCAAATTCTGAAAGATTGGGTTCACCTGGTGTGATATTATTTTGAAGGTGGGATCGTTTAGCCTCAATTGCTTTTTGAATTCGTGCCCACTCTAACCATTGCACATGAGCACGGTTTAATGTTGCACTACTTGATCCTGAAATAAAACATATGGCCCAGTCCCAAAAGACCTTTTGGATAAAATGTTGGTCGATTCTATTTTTCAGATCATCTGACTGTCCGACATATATATCTGGGAGTTCGTCATCACTTTCATAACCGACTAGAATGTAAATACCAGTACTTGAAAAATTATCTCGCTTTTTTGCATTATTCCATTCTGATCGGGGAAAAACTATACTCTGTCCTGTCCAATTCATCCGGTCAATGATACGAATTCCCTCTGGATTTCCATCTGCTACAAAAATACGAATGGTAAACGGTTCAAACATATAAATTTTTCCTAATTTTAATTAAAAATCTCTTCGAATTTGTTCTCAAACACCTTAACCTCTTCATCAGTTAAAGCTGAGAATTCTTTCTTACGTGCACGCTTAGATAGTTTACCACTATTTTGATGTAAGAAGTTTATTAGAAGACTTGCTGTACGATCCGGTATATCTATAAAATTATTCACGAATGTTTTCATTTCGTCATACTGCTGAAGAAACTTAACTTCTTCAGGGAGTGTTTTGGTGATGGTCTCATGTACACATTCAAAAAAGAATTCAGCTTGAGGTGTGGCATCAAAAAAGCGGTAAAGATCAATTGTCTCATTTAGAACTTCAACATTACCTCGGTCGGTAGGACGCCATTCAATAAAAGACAGACGTGGTTTCGAGTAAGCTTCAAGTACAGTGGCGTAATCTGAAATACGCTTTAGGATAACTGAAGATACAGGAAAAACTAATCCATTAGGTGTAAATCCTGTCTCTATCAATACATGATGCATTAAGTATCTGTGCAGGCGGCCATTGCCATCTTCAAACGGGTGACTAAAAACAAAGCCAAAAGCAATCAATGTTGCTGCCAATACTGGAGAGTAATCACTATCTTTGAGTAGCTGTTCTGTTTCAATTATTCCTTGCATCAGAACATCCAGATCTTGATGTTTAGCCGAAATATGACTAGGGATCGGCATATTTGTTGAAAGGTGACGCCTACCGATAAATCCTCCTTCCTTACGATACCCCATTTGAATAGAACTACTATCACCAATCACCTCATTTTGTAGGTGCTCCAGGTGTGCTTTTGATAAGGGCATCTTTCCTGCTTGACCAATAATCCGCCCCCAGCGTTCCACTCGATTTTGTGGTGGGGTTTCTCTCTCAATAGCATGTGAAGCTTGTGAATCTTCCAATAATAGAAAACTAGCAGCACGAAATAATATATCGGGATGAATAGCACCGAAAAGGCCCTGTGCTTGTTTTGATAAATCTTGTTTGATAAATGCATCAATTTTTTCTGTACGTCTGATAAGTGGACAAAAGTGTTTTACACCAGGTAAGTTGTTTCGAATACGATGACGTTTAGAATTACGTGCTGGTCCTGCATATTGTAATTTAGTATCAATAAGGGGAACAAAATTACCTTGTGCAAGATCAGGAATATCTAGCTCAGCCTCTTTCAGATATTCATACAAGAACCAAATGCGCCGTGCATATAAACCATTTGGTTCTTGAATTATTGCTTGTTCAAGATCGAATTTATCGATTTTTGAAAACAAGGAATTCAATACAGCCAAATCTATGCCTTCATACCTCAAAGCAAAAACTAAATGGTTATAAAAACTTTCTTCGGGAGCATGGCGTGGTGTGTAAACCTTCCAGCCATCTGCTTCATAAATCGTATGTTTTTTTCCAATTGCTGATAAAATTATAGGCAGTGGAACACTAAGTTGATAACTTTGAACAAGAAATGCATAGCCAACAATTTTGGCATCAGGTTCAGGCAAGATTCTATTAATCATAATGGTATTATTCCATGAAAAACACTTACAAGTCATGAATAATACTTATTTTTAAGCGTTTTTGTGAAAAACACTTATTTTGATCAAATCAAAAATTCTCTCAAATTACCCCTAAATAATCATAACATTTCATGTAAACTTAAAATAGTTTTACTCCTTGCACAGTTAAAATTACCAACTTCAAAACTTCTGGACCCTAAATTTATCCCCAAAGATTATTAATTGGTACAGCCCAAAGATTTTGACCAAACGGTTCTACATCTCTACCACGGTACAAGGCTATTCCACAGATAAAATCATCACCTGTTAATCGTTGTAGTTCTCTCAAACCTTTGAAATCAGAATTTGAAAGATAATCACTGTGTTTAACTTCGATGGCGACAAATTGACCATTTGTTTTTTCAATGACAAAATCAACTTTCTTGTTGTCACTCGTTCTGAAGTGGAACAAATCCATTCTCTTGTCCTGGAATGACATTAGCTTGATCAGTTCCGTTGCCACAAAGTTTTCAAAAACATGCCCAAATAATTCTGGTCGATCTTTCGCCAAGTCATCTAATTCATATCCCAAGAGATAACATAACAACAAGGTATCAATCAAATATCCCTTTGGTGCTTTGACAAGCCGTTTGCCAATACTGCGATACCATGGAACTATTTCAAAGGTAATATAAAGCATCTTGAGCAAGGTTTTGTAATTTCGTGTTGTCACATGGTTTAAACCTGTATCCCTGGCAATATCGGCATCGTTGACCAAACCACCAGCGCGGTTGGCCAAAATTCGCAGCAGGTTTGGGATTGCGTTTGGTTTTGCAATTTTTGCAAGGTAATGGATATCCCTCTGCATAATTCTTGAGAGGTAATCATCAAACCACATGTTTAGTTCATGATTCATAAGGGCGGAGATTTCTGGATAGGTTGACATGCGAATAACATCAGGGAGTTTCTGGTTACCAGTATCTGCTTTGAAATCCTTGTTGAACAACCTTCCAATGAAATCACCGGAACCACCAAGGGCTTCAGAACTGGAGAAGGGATAAAGTGTTAGAACATTCATGCGTCCTACCAATGAATCTGATAGCTTGGGCAAAGCCATGATATGTACTGGTCCTGCAATTAGGTAGCGGCCATTTGGTTTTGTTCCATGCTCTTGACGGAGTTGATCAACAACAATTTTTAGGGACCTGAATATCTCTGGTACCAGATGGACCTCATCGATGATCAGGGGCCCCTTGGTTCTTTCAGGTATCCTTCGGGGGTATCGATGGCTACAGCCATCTGCATTGGACTGTCAAATGTACAATATTTGGCTGGATATTCATCTTTTACCATAATCTGGAACAATGAAGTCTTTCCTGCCTGAGGGGTCCATTCAAATAGACAACTGGATAAACATCCAATGCTTTGGTAAGCCTTTTTCTGATATATCGGTTGATATGGGGCATCGTAAGATATGATTCTGTAAATATAAATCAGAGATTTAGTTTTTATAAATTATACTTTTATTGTTGCAAATTTTTTCACCTTGAGAAAGAACATTCTAGATTGGAAAATTGATCAAGGATGTTGCACCCGGTAATAAAATTACTCAGTCATGAGTATTGTGTCCTTAGACGATGCAGTCATTATTCATAACTCTGGCTGTAATTTGAAATTATATTGGGATGCTAGCTGAAAATTTTGCAAATGAAGCAAAATTCTATTTATGGGGCTAAAAACTATATTTTTACAACTTCAGGATCAAAACAGATGCTGATTTAAAAATAAGCGAAATTTGCAAGCTTAATAAGCAGCCATTGGTGTTGAAATTATACTGGTATAATTTGGGTGTATTTTAGAGCTGATTTGCACTTCCTGATAATTTAACATCTGGTGATTTATCACCCGGAACCCATCGGTAAGACACACGACCATCAGAAAAAATACAGCGATCTATTGTTGTTCCTGTTTTCTTAATCAATTTATTTGTTTCTCTATCAGCTCTATAACTTGATTGGGTGGACCCAGTACTGGTGATATGGCAGGTGTTTTGTGGGAAACCTTTCATTCGTTTTATATCTGATTCTAGAGGGAGATTATTTCCTCCCTTGACCCAAGGTGTAACTACCGACCATGTGGGTTGCTTTATCATTTTTTTCCAAACAACATCATTATGAGCGTTTTTTGAACCATGATGGGGGATTTTAAATATGTGTGAACGATTTGATCTATCTTGTCGATCCCCCAAAACTGCATTCCATCCCTTATTTGGGTCTCTTTCTTGTTCAAGATCTGCCCCTAATAGAACAGATTGATTACCTATGGTCAATAACATTGCTACCGAAAGATGATTAGGATTGGGATCATTAATCCTGACTTTGGGCACAAGATGGTTGGATTGATAAAATTTATCTATTCTTTTTAAGAAATCAGTATATTGTTTTCCGGAAGGAGAGAGTGCGCGCAATTCTACCCTTTTCTTATGTTCAAGTTCTCCCGGATCAAAATCAAAGATCAGCGTTCCTGCCATAAGTGGTGATACAACTCTTCTTCCTTCTGCCATCAATTGCAGACACCGTAACAGTTCTGTTCCACCTTTATCTAGTAGTTTGGTATGTTGGGCTTCGTGATCAATAAGAAAAGCAACAAATTCTTTAGTTTGTAAAGCAGCACCAAGAGAAAATCTTGCTGATTCACAGGCTTCAATTGTTTTGGCTAACCCTTTCACATGATCATCATGCCAATGACTTGCACTGACGGAGATTACGTCACTTTCAACATTAACTCCTAAACTTTCCAAATATGTTATAGAGACTGGGTTTGATTGTTTATCTAAACAGGAATCAATTATAGCCCATTTTCCTGATCCAACATGGATAACAATGCATTCACCATAACCAGGACCGAAAATACTTATCTCAATCTCTTGTGGTTTTGGTTTCATCAATCCAATTTATTGAATCAAGTAGATCTTTGGCCTTTTGTTTTGCACGATCAAAATCTTTCTTGGAATGTGCAGGTAGTCTTCTAAAGAATAATTGTGAAACATTTCTTATTTCACCAGAGGGTAAACGTTCCCTGCCTAAAATAAATCGTACATATGCTCCTTTTTTAAGTAACTTTAGATCATGTTCACTCACATCACTTACTGAAAAAGTTGCCAAATCTTCTGGTACGGATTTATTGGTATTAATATTCACCATTTTAACAAAAAATTCATTTCCTTTTACCTGATCGATATATCCTTCCCACTCAGCAATTGGAGTTAAGGACCTTGAATTTAACCTCAATGCATTTTGATTTAATTTTTGTTTCCTCTCTACCAAAGATAATATTTTGCTTTGATCAATTGGTTCGATCGTTTGACTAAACTCATTATCTGGTAATTTGTATTTTACACTCTGTTGGTAATTTGTTTGGTTTATGCTATCAAGAATTGAATCAATCTCGTTTGTCACCTTGTCTAAATATATTTCCCTGTCTTTGGAATTTTGAGGGAATTCTCTTGGTTCAAATTCATTGATATTTTCTTGATGAATAGCTGAATGGGATGAAAATACTGTCACGGGCTTATTCCTTTTTTCATAATACCCTCGATAATCGTATCTGCTTCCTTTACGGATTCTTCAAAGCAATTCAAAAGCCTCACCATTCCCTGTTCGCTACCATGACCATCTGGTAAATTACCCAATGGATGGTGAGAATTTACTTCCATAAATACTCCTGTTTTGGATTTAAGAATTTTTGAAGGTTCGATTTTTACATTTGTTTCCCAATATTTCTCTTTTAATTTAGATTTTTTTTGCATAGTTAAACTGCGGAGCCCTCCAGTTAGTGAAATATCTTCTGTTTCCATTTCCTTGCCAAAATTATCCCATGGTTCAATTGGTGCCAACTTCCTACCAAGTCCATTTAATAATTGATAACTTGGTAATGTGAAATGAACGGTACGATTTATACCTACTGCATTTATTGGAGTATGAACCAAATGTTCTTTAAAGATTTTAGCAGTTAAATCCAAGATCATTACCCAAGGTGCAGTAGTTGTTTCAATTTGAAATCTGTCTTCTTGAATTACATAGCTACGTGTATCAATAGTAAATTGTGCAACCTTATTTAGAAAACTGAAATTACTATTGTCATCAACTTGGGAATATTCGGGTTCGATATCCCTTGCCTTGAGCCAAGCGGGATGGAAAATCGCAGGATTGAATTGTCCAACCAAGACGATAGAACAAGTAGATATTTCTGGCTGAATTATCATATTGCAGTTCATTCCTACTCACTAATTTGGTTGCGGGGGCAGGATTTGAACCTGCGGCCTTCAGGTTATGAGCCTGATGAGCTACCAGACTGCTCCACCCCGCGTTATTCGAAATAAACTTATAATCATTTGAATTGTAAAAGCAACAAACATGTGTTTTCTTTAAGTTTGGCAGCGACCTACTCTCCCACGCCTTAAAACGCAGTACAATCGGCGCAACGGTGCTTAACCAAGGAGTTCGGAATGGAATCTGGTGTTTCACTCGTGCTATGACCACCAAACCAAAAGAAAACACCTTCCAGGTTCATACCCAGCTTTTTCTGGATCATAATCAAGCCGAACGGACTATTAGTACCGGTCAGCTGAATGCATTGCTGCACTTACACCTCCGGCCTATCATGTGGTAGTCTCCCACCGTCCTTCAGGGAAACCTTGTTTTGAGGGTGGCTTCCCGCTTAGATGCTTTCAGCGGTTATCCGTTCCGCACATAGCTACTCTGCACTGCGGCTGGCGCCACAACAGATCCACCAGTGGTGCGTCCATCCCGGTCCTCTCGTACTAGGGACAGCTCCTCTCAAGTTTCCTACACCCACGGCAGATAGGGACCGAACTGTCTCACGACGTTCTAAACCCAGCTCACGTACCTCTTTAAATGGCGAACAGCCATACCCTTGGAACCTGCTCCAGCCCCAGGATGAGATGAGCCGACATCGAGGTGCCAAACGGTGCCGTCGATATGAACTCTTGGGCACCATCAGCCTGTTATCCCCGGAGTACCTTTTATCCGTTGAGCGATGGCCCTTCCACGCGGGACCACCG
>CAZHIL010000540.1:0-6454 GCA_964532985.1 uncultured Albidovulum sp.
GGCTTGATCAGGATTCGATACCCCAAATAACTCTGTTTTCTTTTTGAAATGGGAACAATGAACCATTGGAATTGGTAACAATTTTTTCTGTAAAAAATTATTTTCCAGAATTCGCTTTTGAGACAGGGTAATCCGTCAAATTGTTGGCCAGTCAAAACTGAAACCCAAGCAAAAAGGGAGTTTGAAGCGATTCAAATTGAATATTTACGAATTTGAAATAGCCAAATCCTTAAAATCGAATCACCAGACAATGATAATGAGAGGGCATTGGATTTATATCCCGAGCGAGTAAGCAGTTGAACTACCCACCATTTTGGACAAAGAGCCTTATAAACGACTAATCATGCATGTTGTCTTGTAATCAAGTCCTTGAATTCACCATCTGTTGCACAAAGTTCCGCAAAACTACCAGTTTGTACAACTTTTCCACCCTTGAGAACATAAATTCTATCTGCTTTTTTCAAAGTTGATAAACGATGGGCAATTACTATTCTAGTTGATGCCAATAATGCCAAGTTTTTCATTACCTCAGCCTGGTTGGCATTATCGAGCCAGTTGGTTGCTTCATCAAGAAGCATCACTCTGGGGGTACCCAGCAAAGATCGTGCCAATGTAATGCGTTGACTCTCACCTCCGGAAAGAACGGATCCACTAGTACCCAAGAGTGTCAACAACCCCATCGGCATCGCTTTTATCTGATCTTCAATTCGAGCTGACCTGACGGCATCCCAGACCATTTTAGTCGTACTATCCTCATGGTTGATCGCAATATTATCCCAGATATCCTGTGGATGAAGTCGTATTGTTTGCGGTACAGAACCAACCTTTCGGCGAAGTTGCTTCAAGTTGAGGTGCCTTAAATCATACCCATCATAAAAGATTGCCCCTGATAAAGGCAGATCAAAACCCAAAGCAAGGTTGAATAAGGTGCTTTTTCCAGTACCTGATTCACCAGCAATGGCTACAAATTCACCAGTTCTTGCATGAATCGTCACATCATCCAGTATTAATGGTCCATCAGGGTCATACCTGAAAGATACACGATCAAATAGAACATCCCCATTCAGATGCTCAACAGGTTGTCGGCCAAAAGTAACTTCTGTTTTAGCATCAAGCAAAGGCCTCAAAGATTCCATCGCCTTTAAATCCAATGCCAAGAAACCCATGGATTCACCAAACCTGGTAGTGACAGATTGAAATGTTAGAAAAACTAAAAAGACCATAAGAATATCGCCAATCCCAATATTGGGTGAATTGTTCACGGCGAATAGGAAACAAAGAACTGCTCCAGCCAGAAAAGGAAGTGAATTACTCAAAGCTTGCGAATGTCTCGTAAATAATCCAAGCTCTATTTCAGCACGTTTTTGCTTACGGTAATCCCTTGCCCAAATTGCATACGCTGAATCCTCGGCTCTTTCGATCCTGAGTTTGACAATACCCTCAATAATTTGAAACAGCCTGCTTGATACAATTTGGGTTGACCGAATTACCTTTCCGAGGGGTTTAATTTGAAATGAACCAACAAGAACTGTAATTATAAATGAAATTCCACATAAGACCATCATGACTAGCCCCAGGTAGATATCAATGAAATAGATGTAAATGAATATCGGTTGCAAAAAAATCAGCGATAACAAACTTTCGATGAAGGGTAATCGCTCATCATTGCGAAAATGTTGGAATGTCATTCCTGACAAGGCTATGTCACTGGTGGGGTGTGAGTTTAAAACCTTGGATGGCAAACGTAGGATCCGGTCCCAGAAAGCGCTTTCAATTCTAGAAGTTGCACGATCTTTGATATACATCAGCGATTTGTAATGTAGAATATGAGACAAAGCAGCAATTAGACCGAAAATTACGATTGCCAAACCGATGAAATAAAGTATTTCTTCTACTCCACTGTCAGTCACAATACTCACGGTAAACCCTAGTGCCACAGCCGGAATGATTTGAAAAAGGCCTCCTGGTATACCGGCAAGAAATAATCGAATTAAATTGCCAGAACAGCGATGCAGGGAGATTCGTAACAGGTCTGCAGTTTCGACATTTTTTTCTGGTAAGGGGCTGTAGAAGACCCAAGCATTTGTTTGCAGCAATTCAACAGTCTTTGCTGTTGCCCGCATTTTTGTTTTCTTAACAGGATCAACAATCCAATAACGCCCCCATATACCTGGAACAAGTGCAACGGGTTGATTATTTGATTTTAAGAAAGCCAAAATGGCACTTCCATCCGAGTTCCACCATTTATCATCGTTTCTGAGTTGGACAGAACGTGAGCGTATGCTCGATGAATCCAGTATTGCAGTTAGGTTAACAGATTCAGGGTACGGGCCTGATCCCTGTGGAAACTGGAATGAAATCCTTTCAAATTTGCCAATGATTTTCAGTGTATCGAATAGTGCTGAATCATCTAAAATTAAATCCTGATCTACGGGTTGGTCATAGATGTTGTATAATTGCTTCCTCGAAACTTTTTTTGCTGTATTCCGACTTGTTTTCCGGATGCGTTCAAGATTGGTATCGTCAACAAGTGCCAACTTGCGGTTCAAGTGTTCAAGATTGAATGCGTGAAAATGAAAACAAGCCAGTGCCTGTTGTAACAACCCTTGCTTGATGATTTCTTCGGTAGATTTGCAAAAAGCTGAAGTGTTCTGTAAAACTGAAATCCAACTAACCCTTGTCAAGGGAACCATGGGTGATTCAAATAAATCCGAATTGAAATTATCAAAACCTTCAACCATACCCATATACAGGCTTGTACCTTGAGGTATTTCTGAAATCCAAACAACCCCCTTACGGACAGAAATCGTACCAGCATCCAAATTTTGTACCTTTCCTGGTTCAACCAGCATGGTTGGCCTAGGCATATGAGTAACAAATCTTGAAAGGGTCGTTGAAAAAGAAAGAATCCAGTTGTCGATTTGTGCAGCTATTCCCTCAGGAGGAACCTGATTCAGGCAAGTGATTGGGATTTTTCTAAGTACGGCTCCTCCAATCCTTTTTGCAATGACAGTAATTTTTGTACCTTCGGATTCTTGGTTTTTATCCGCGATTATACCAGGTAAAATAATACCTGCCTTGCAATGCATTATATACTGACGAAGAGACTGCTCAACTCCGTTTAAAATTTCGACCATGAACAAATTGACGCTTCCACTCTCAATGAACCAAACCATGTTTGGGTCGTCAAGGATCAGTGATCGATTGCTTGTACTTGTTACAACCTCACCATGTCGGGTTGCTAGACTGGATAGTGATATATGATTTGGTTCAACTTGCCGGATCATTCTGACATTACCAGGTTGAAGTAAGTACCATTTTTATCGACAATCAATTCATCATGTGTACCACGTTGTACTTCCTTTCCCTGATCCAGTACAACAATCAAATCACAATCTCGTACTGTACAAAGCCTATGTGCAATAATGAGGCAGGTAACCCCACGACGACTGATCGCTCGGTCAATTTCCACCTCTGTTAAAGGGTCAAGTGCGCTGGTAGCCTCATCCAAAATGAGCATGGCAGGATTGCCGACAAGTGCTCTTGCAATTTCTATTCTTTGCCTTTGACCTCCGCTGAAATTTTTACCCCCCTCCTGTACAATCGTCGAATAACCCTCGGGTCGGATGAGTATCTCATGATGAATGCAGGCATCCCTGGTGGCAGCAATAATAATATCATCTGGTACTTCAGGATTCCATAATGAAATGTTATCTCGTACTGTAGCAGGAAATAGCACTACCTCTTGGTCCGCCATTGCAAGTGATCGGTTTAATACCTCAGCAGGAATTTCGGACTTTGTATGGTTATCAAACAAAATCTCCCCTTCCCAAGGCTGAACAATTCCAGTTAAAATACGTGCAATTGTTGATTTACCAGACCCACTTGATCCAACAAGTGCGACACGTTGGCCTGGCTTGATTACAAGGTTGAAGTCCTTGATCAGAGGATGGTGATTCTTATTATAGCCAAAGGTAATATTTTTCAGTTCCACCATGCCGGCAAGTTGTAATCTGCCATTGAAAGTGACTATTGAATTTGTATTAGTACCTATTTGTTGGCAAGAATCATCCACTTGTGATTTTGATATATCTTCTAGTTTTTGAAATTCAGTCACAAGTGCAGAGCGTTTTTCAGTGAAACGAAATAGTTTGCCAATTGGAATCATTGACATTTCTGCCAAAATGTAAAATCCGGCAAATGTTCCCAGAGTCATATCTCCTGCAATGACCATATTCCCGCCAATAATTACAATGACAGCATTTCGGAAAGCTGTCATCACGATCGGCAATGCTTCGTTGAAATGGGTAAATTTTGTATAATGCTTCCTGGCTTTCAACTCCAATGCCTGCTGCCCGGTCCATCGTGCAAAAAATCTATCATCAGAGCCTGTTATTCGAAGGTTTTCTGCATAGCTCAGCAATTGTATGCCCAGGCCTAGGAGCATGCCTTGTTCTCTACTAAGAATCTCCCCTGCTGTACTTCTGTGGTAATTAAGAACACTGGTCAGAATTCCCTGCACAATTGCAAGGAACAGCACGAGTAAAGTTAGCCAGATATCAAAAACAACCATGGCAAATAGCATAACTGTTGCCAATGTCAATTCGATAAGAAACAAAATATAATGCTCAGTTAGACTCTTACCTATTCGTTCGTTTGATAAAACCCGATCCAAAATATCGCCGGCCATTCTGTGAACAAAATATGTAATTCGTAACCGTAGTAGTCTAAGAATTCCCTGTTCAAAACCCACGATAGAAAGTCGAATCGATATTCGATGCAGTATTTGCTGCTTGATGAGGGTAAGTAAATACGTAAGTATACCACCCAAAAGTAAGATCAGTACCACAATCCACCAGCTATTCTGGCTAATTAGAACGTTATCGATAAATACCTTTAGCGATAATGGAATTACGATTAGAAGCAATGCTATCATGACTGTACATGCCATAATTCCTGCCAAATCGAAAATAGCTCCTTCAAGAAGTGGTTGAAGCCTTTTGAATAAACTTACCCGCTTACCTTTGGTTTGAAAATTCTCACCTTTCTCAAATTGAAGAGCTAAACCGCTATATCCCTTGAGAAAATCCTCCTCTAAAATCTTTCGCCGTCCTATAGCGGGATCATTAATGTAATAACCATGTTCGTCGAAACCTTCCAATACGATAAAATGGCTATATTGCCAATACAAGATCAGGGGTAGCTTTAACTTGGGCAACAAATCAGCACTTAGACCAAGGCCTCTGCAATCAAGCCCGAAACTTTTTGCTGCACGCATAATATTAGCCGCACTACTACCATCACGGCTTACTTCGCACTTATCCCGTAAAACAGTTAAAGGTATCCAACAGTTGAAGTATGCCAATACAATCCCAAGACATGCTGCTCCACATTCAGTCGCATGCATCTGCAATAGTGTCGGAGTCCTAACCCTTTTTTTTATCTGGTCACTGTCCAAAGCCTTTATTTTCCAATTGGGTAATTTGAAAGGATTCACACAATTAACCCATAAGGAAATACTGAAATGGTGTAACTGAAGCCAATTCGAATATAATCACAATTTCCTTGTCCAGCAAAGATGAAATATCAAGACCACCTGATAGAGATAGACGAACCTGGTAAAGGGTACCACCTGTCAGTTCTGTAATTAGAGATGTCATTTCAGATTTGTGGATGGTAGTCGCGCTGGAAAATTGGACAATGTTACCATTTATGGAGACATCATCACCTATTGCTGAATCGTAAATTAGTTGCACGGGCATACCAGCAACCAAATCCGCTATATCACCTGTACTGATCCAAACGATTACATCTGCTAATTGTTTTTCAACATTCGATGGCTTCTCTATTTCAACCAACTTACCATTAGTTGAAATGGCATGTTTGAAATTTCCTGTAAAAAACCATATTCCACTGACAAATAACAAAAGAGCAGTCGTAATAATTATTAGACTTTCACGTGGCGTTGATAAAATAAGTAATCTATCATATTCTTCACGCTCAGTTTTTGACTCTGCAGCTGTATCATGAATGAGATTAAATTTGTTTAACACATTGAATACCCTATTTATTCATTTGAAATATTTCGCAGTTCAGTCAGTTAAGCCATACAAATTACCTTATTGATACAACTGATGAGTGTATACGAATCATAATGATTCAAATCAATGATAAACTTTACTTTGAAAAAAAATATGATATCTTAAAACCAAAATTGAGTTGAATGTAGGAAAGGTACAAAAATGAAAAGTGTTGAAGAAATGTATAAATATATAATTGACAAGTCTGCTACTGATTCTGCCTTTCGCCAGCAATTGTTGGAGGAACCCAAGGATACCATTAACAAGGAACTGGGGATTACTTTACCAGAAACGATGGCTATAAATGTACATGAAAGTAACATGGAAACCGTGCATATTTCATTACCGCCAGATCCCAATTTATCTGAGGAACA